>JALJPA010000072.1 GCA_022969215.1 Colwellia sp.
AGAAAGCGGTATCTCTGTTGATCACGTGCTTGAATTTGATGTGCCTGATGAAGTGATTGTTGAGCGTATGGCTGGCCGTCGTGTACATTCAGGCTCTGGTCGTGTTTATCACCTTGTTTTCAATCCGCCGAAAGTAGCCGGAAAAGATGATGTAACCGGTGATGATTTATCTATCCGTCCAGATGATGAAGAAGCGACCGTACGTAAACGTTTATCTATTTATCACGATCAAACAAAGCCACTAGTAGACTTTTACCAAACTGAAGCTAAAGCGGGTAACTGTAGTTATTTAACTATTGATGGCACGCAAGCTGTAGAAAAAGTTAATCAGTTATTATTAGCTCAGCTTGCTTAATATCTAGTTATTCTCTAGCTATTTAAGTAAAAAAACTCGCCTTGGCGAGTTTTTTTATGTCTGGCGTAACGAATACCAATTCCACTTAATTATTGCTTGGTTTCTCTGAGCATAGCAATGTGTGGAATGTCATCTTCTAAATACATATCTGATACCTGAGTAAAACCATGTTTTTGGTAGTATGACTTTAAATGTTGTTGGGCAGAGATCTTAATTTCTTCGTTAGGGTATTTTTGCTGACAAAGCGAAAGCGCTTCTGTCATTAATTCGTGACCCAAACCACCGCCTCTGGCTTGATTGGCAATAACCACTCTTCCAATACTGATATTGTTTGCATAATTTTGCCCTTTCGGAAGAATGCGCAGATAAGCAACCAATTGATCTGCTTGATAACCTAATAAATGTAGTGTTTGAGGGTGGCGGTCAAGTAAGTTTTTTTCGCCGTCTAAATCAGGATAAAAACAAGTTTGTTCAACGACAAAAATATCAATGCGCAATTTCAGTACATCATATAATTGATTCAGCGATAGCTCAGTAAATGCTTTGGTTTGCCAGGTTGTTATTATCGTCATAGTGAGTTTGGGTCGTTAGATAATTAGTAGTTTTAGGTAACCATAATACTTGCGTTCATTAAGGTAATCTTTAATTTCTTCTTTATATTTCTTTATGCATAATTCAGGGAATTCAGTAGTGACTACTTTCGTTAATGCACAAGAATCAAGAAAGAGTAAATATCCTAGTGGCAAGTAAGTTGGATTGAAATTGCACTGATATACCGTTGCTCTGACTTGGCTAGCATTATAAAAAGTCTGCTCACCATAGCGCTTCTGTAGCTTTGGTAATAGTTGATTTCCGTATTTTTTTATTGCTCTACGTTTAAACATGGCCATTCCTTAGCGAGTAGATCTTATGGTGTATTAAATAAATTACGGCTGATTATAAGGAACAATGATTTAGCTTCAGTAATTAATCGAGCCGTTTTATTGGACAGCATGTTACACCATGTATCGAATAAAATCGATAAGAACTCAGGGATTGATTATTTTGACTTTATTACTATCAACAAAAAATCCGGCCTGTTGATACGCTTTCACAATGGCGCCGTGCTGTCGTAGTATTTTTAAACCTTTATTAATCGCGATATAGGCTTCCTTTCCCTCAGGGTGTTCCCTACTGATGACAAAGTGACGAGAGTCTTTAAGTACCACGCCAATATTTTTAACGGGCACTAGGTGAACTTTATTCATAACAAAGCTTTGATCAGGTGTTGAGTTAAAAGGCATCAAAATAAAGTCTATCCACTGGATATCGACCATGCGTACCATAGATAACCAAGAATCGTCTCTAGTAAGGCTTTTAAGTGGAAGCTGCTGAAGTGTTTGCCAGTCAGTACGCCATTTGGGTGTTGATACCGCAGTTAGCTCAGTAAGGTCACTGAGTTTCTCAATCGCTAAGGTTTTTGTGTTTTTCGGGCTAGTATAAATTCCCGCGATATACTCGCCATTTCTTATTACTGCGTCAGAGATATAAACCTTGTCGGCAAGCGGTAATGCATCTTTTTGCCAATAGGAATCAAAACTTATTAAAAGTTGACCGTTTTGTAGCATTTTAGTATTGCGAAAGTTAACTTTACCTGGGGCGTAACTGAAATTATGGCTAAAGCCACCAAGTTTGAGTGCCTGCTGGGCAATAATCATGTCGACCACGTCACGGCGGATATTTTTACCGGAGAAGTTATCTATTGAGCTGATATCTTTATCAGCAACAAACTTCTGGTAATCAATATATACATCATCACGAATATAAATAAGCACATTATGCTGCCGGGCGAGAGCATTTGAGCTAATACTTATGAGTGTAAGGATAAGCAGCACTATAGTTAATGTTTTAGTGGCTATTGCTGTAGAAAGTTTTGCCATAAAAGAACGCCATCAGATTTTAAACTAGGTCACTGGAATAAATATCAGCATCCTTGTCTTATTTAACATAACAAGGATGCTGATATTTAGCAAAGTAGCTTTAACGTTCGGTAACTTAAAAAGAGGCTTACTAATTATGGCGCTGCTGTAATACGGCCATAACCTCACTGAGTTCAATTTTTTGATCTGCGAGTAATACTAGCGTGTGATAGAACAAATCAGCACATTCACCCAATAAGTCTTCTCTAGTTTCAGCAACGGCGGCAAGCGCTACCTCTACGCCTTCCTCACCGACTTTTTGTGCCATTTTAGTGGTGCCACGAGAAAATAATTGCGCGGTATAACTCTCTTTTGGATCATCATTTCTCCGACTATCAATAACTTGTTCAAGCTCACTGAGAAAGTTTTGCTGAGTTAATTTTTGTTCAGGAAAACATGACTCTGTGCCTAAGTGACAACTTGGACCGATAGGCAAACAAGCAATAAGTAAACTGTCATTATCGCAATCTGTTAATACTTGCTTAACGTTTAAAAAGTTACCCGAGGTTTCGCCTTTCACCCATAGCGCTTGTTTTGAACGACTGAAAAAAGTTGCTTTACCTGTTTCTAGGGTTGCGGCTAATGAGGCTTGGTTCATATAACCTTGCATTAATACTGCACCAGTTGCCGCGTGTTGAATAATGGCAGGAATGAGGTCATTCATTTTTTGCCATGCTAACTCATTAATATTGTCTTTGTTTACTAACATGGTCTCACCTCTATACGTTGCTCTTTTAAATAAGTTTTTAAATCTTTAATGGCAATAACACCTTTATGAAAAACAGAAGCAGCCAGTGCGCCATCAACATCTGCTTGTTGGTAAATATCACTAAAATGTTTCATAGTACCTGCACCACCTGAGGCAATTAAAGGTACATTACATACCGCTCTTGCTTGCTTTAATTGTTCGATATCATAACCTTGACGTACACCATCTTGGTTCATGCAGTTTAACACTATTTCACCTGCTCCTAGACTGACGACTCTTTCAATCCAGTCAAAGGTAGTCCAGCCTGTTTTTTGTGTACGTTTCTCGTCACCAGTAAATTGATAAACTTGGTATTCACCTCTGCCATTATTAGCGTCTTTGTTAAAAAAGCTATCAACACCAACAACTATACATTGTTGACCAAAAACATCGGCTAAGCGGGTGATAAGCTCAGGGTCTCGTAAGGCAGGTGAGTTAATGCTAATTTTATCTGCGCCCATCATCAATATTTCTTTCGCATCTGCTTCACTTTTGATACCACCAGCTACGCAAAATGGAATATCAATAACTTCAGCAATACGCGTTACCCAGCTTTTATCAACCACACGACCATCACTGCTTGCGGTAATATCATAAAATACTAATTCATCAGCACCTGCTTCTGCATATTTCTGTGCTAAAGGTACAATATCGCCGATGATTTCGTGATTTCTAAACTGAACACCTTTTACTACTTTGCCATCTCTTACATCGAGACATGGAATAATTCTTCTAGCTAACATGGGCTTTCTCCCCTGTAGCTTCTTTAGCTGTAGGCCAACAGGCAATAGCTTCTTCAAGGGTAAACTTACCTTCAAGTAGCGAACGACCCAAAATAACGCCGCTGACACCCGTGGGAATTAACGCTTTGATATCGTCCAAGCTGCCAATGCCGCCCGATGCTTGCCAGTCAATTTCTGGGTACTTGGCACAAACCTCTGTGTATAAATCAACATTAGTACCGGTTAACGTGCCATCTTTACTAATGTCGGTACATAACACATGCTTGATACCTGCATCTTGATATTGAGCCAGTAACTCTTCTAGGTTAACACCACTGTCTTCAATCCAGCCATGAGTTGGCAGAGTTTTATTACCTTGGGCATCTATTTTAATATCTAGCGCTAAAACAATTTTTTCACAGCCGTAGGTTTTAAGCCATTGCGTGACTAGTTCAGGTTGTTTAATAGCTAAACTGCCAATAACAACACGATCAGCACCTAGTTCTAGCAGTTGCTTTACATCGTCTTCACAACGTACACCACCACCCACTTGTATGATCATCGATGGATGCTTAACAACAGTTTTTAACGTAGCTAATTGACGCTTGGTGCTATCTTTTGCGCCATCTAAATCAACAAAGTGCATAACAGAAGCCCCTGCTTTAGCATAAGCTTGTTGACGCTCTTTTACGGTATATTGGTAATTGGTTTTTTGGTTATAGTCGCCCTGATACAAACGCACAACTTGGCCATTAATCAAATCAATTGCGGGAATCATCATAATTTCACAAGCTCCTGTGGCTCTAATTCTAAAAAGTTTTGAATGATTTTACTGCCTAAAGCGCTTGACCGCTCAGGGTGGAATTGACAGCCAATAAAGTTATCTTTAGCTATTGCTGCTGAGAAAGTACTGCCATATTCACAACTGGCAATGGTGTACTCACTGACTGGCGCGGCAAAACTGTGGACAAAATAAAAGTAATCACCTGTCGTAACACCGTTGAAAATAGGGTGGTCTGATACTTGGGTCAATGTATTCCAGCCCATATGTGGCAACCTATTTTCTTGTGCTTTTAATGGCTCAACTTTTGTTGGAATTAAGTTTAAGCAAGGCACTACATTATCTTTTCCGCCTTCAGTTGAGGATTTTTCACCCTCAGTTGATAACTTATTACCTTCGGTTGAAGACTCTGTCATTAACTGCATGCCCAAACAAAATCCAAGTACTGGCTGAGTGAGATTTTGTAATACAGTTACTAAGTTTTTAGCTTTGATATTAGCCATAGCGTGCTTAGCACTGCCAACACCGGGGAGTATTACTTTATCCGCTTGTTGGATTAGCTCAATATCATCAGTGATAGTAACCTGGTAACCTAAGCGCTCAACGGCAAACTTAACCGAGGCTAAATTTGCACAGCCAGTATCTACTATTACATTCTTTGTTGCTGTTTTTACCTCTGTCATTAGCTCTGCCATTACAAAGTGCCTTTCGAGCTTGGCATAGCGTCACCATCAACTTTTATAGCCTGACCTAAAGCACGGCCAAATACTTTAAATAAGCTTTCTACCTGGTGGTGACAATTTCCTTTACTGGTTGATAAATGTAAAGTAATTAACATTGAGTCGGCTAATGAACGGAAAAAGTGTCCGACCATTTGTGTTGACATAGTACCAACCTTATCACTGGTAAAGTCTGCATCAAATTCTAACCAAGGGCGACCGGAAAGGTCGATAGTACATTCTGCTCGACATTCATCCATAGGTATGACAAAACCAAAACGATTAATACCCCGTTTATTACCTAAAGCTTGTTTTAACGCTTGGCCTAATGCAAGTGCGGTATCTTCAACACTGTGATGGTCATCAATGTGATAATCACCACTCACCTTACAATCCAAGTTAAAGCCACCGTGGGTAGCAATTTGATCTAGCATATGATCAAAAAAACCTAAGCCGGTATCTATTTTACTACTGCCAGCTTTATCTAAATTAACGGTTACTGTGATGTCAGTTTCTTTGGTTGTGCGAGTTACCGTTGCTATTCTTGGTTGCTCTAACTGATTAATAATTTGTTCGCTAACATGCGCCCAATTTAATGTCTCACGATTGTACTTGATGCCAACGATACCCATGTTAGCGGCAAGTCCCATATCGGTTTCTCTGTCGCCAATAACATAAGAATTGGTGAAATCTACCCGACCTTGCTGTAAGTAATCACTTACTAAACCTAGTTTGGGTTTACGGCAATTACAGTTGTCTTCATCAAAGTGAGGGCAAAGTAATACCTCTTGAAAATGTAAACCTTGCGAGCTGAATATATCCATCATTTTGTTATGAGGTAAGTCAAAATCGCTTTGTGGGAAACTAGTGGTGCCTAAACCATCTTGATTCGACACCATCACAAGCTTAAAGCCTTTGGCTTGTAGTTTTAGTAGCTCAATAATGACATTGGGTTCAAAGACTAGTTTTTCTAAGCTATCAAGTTGCTTATCGATAACTGGCTCTTCAACCAAAGTGCCATCACGGTCGATAAATAATATCTTCTCTTGGGTATTACTCATAAAATGCTCTTCAATATGTTTGCTGTTGACTGGCCTTAGTGGGCTGACAATTGGGTTAATAAAGTTTGCTGAAGTTTTGTTATTTCTTGCTCACTGCCAATGCTAATGCGTAAGCAATTTTCCAGCTGTATTTGTTTAGATTGATCTCGAATCAAAATATTATTTTTAACTAAAAGATCAAATATATTGGCTTTATCTTGCTCACTTTGGCAGCGAAAAAGAACAAAGTTGGCATCACTTGCAAAGACTTGCTTACACCAGGGTTGTTTTGTTAACCAGTGATTTAGTTGTTCGCGCAGAGTATTACTTGCTTGGACTTGCTTGGTCATTTTACCTAAGTCCGTTGTTAATGCGCTACTGGCTATTTCAGCTACGGGCGCAGAAATAGGGTAGGGTGCAATAACCTTAGTTAACAAAGTAATTACGTCATTATTTGCTAAGGTAAAGCCACAGCGAAGACCCGCTAGAGCAAAGGCTTTAGATAAGGTTCTTAGTACAATGACATTGTCAAAGTCTTGCAATAATTTTGCCGATGAACACTCAGGACTAAATTCTATATATGCTTCATCAACCACCACCATGGCAGTATCTTTAAATAGCTTTATTGCAGCAATGATTTGCTCTTGCGGTAATAAATTCCCCGTTGGGTTGCCTGGAGAGCATAAAAACACCACTTTCACCTTACCTACTTGCTGCTGTAAACCCTCTAAATCTAGGGTGAAATCAGCAGAGTTAAGCGGTACCTTAACAACCGCCGCACCGTGGTTTTCTGCACTTATGGCGTACATACCGTAAGTAGGAGGACATATTAAAATACTGTCTTGGTATGCTTTACAAAAACTGCGAATGATAAGCTCTATACCTTCATCGGCACCTCGAGTTGCCAGGATTTTATCTTTTGCTAAGCCTGAATATTCGCTATAGGCGGAGATTAAGCTATCGGGCTGAAAATCAGGGTAGCGATTGATATTTGTCGCCGATAACTGATATTGACCACTACCAGGTGCTTCATTTGCGTTCAGCCATATTTTATCTTCTTGGGCATCTGCGCTAGAAAATAGACGTCGAGCCGACTGATAAGGCACCATAGCTATTAATTCTTGCCGAGCTAATTTCTCGGCGGTAGTTAAAGCTTGTTCACTGATGCTTAACTTAGCCATGTTTAAACTCCTTCCTCTAAGCGAATGGTAACAGCTCGCTGGTGGGCATCTAAACCTTCGGCATCGGTTAACTCAATAATACATTCCGCTAAACTTGCTAAACCTGATTTAGTAATTTCTTGTACGGTATAGCGACGAGAAAAGTCAGCCAGCGATAAACTTGAGATAACCTTTGAGTAACCGTAAGTGGGTAATACGTGGTTAGTGCCGCTGGCGTAATCACCTGCAGATTCTGGCGTGTAAGCGCCGACAAAAATTGAACCAGCATTACGTAAACTGTTTAGCAAGGTTGGTGCATCCTCAGTTTGAATAATTAAGTGCTCTGGTCCGTATTCATTCGACACTTGCACCGCTTGAGTTAAGTCTTTGGTTAAAATCAATCGAGACTGGGTTAACGCTTGCTCGGCTATTTTACGTCGAGACAATGTCACTACTTGCTTTTCTAATTGCTCTGCTACTTGTGTGATTAAAGCTTCACTATCACTGAGTAGTATCACTTGGCTGTCAACGCCGTGCTCTGCTTGTGATAATAAATCTGCGGCAATAAAGGCCGGATTTGCTTGCTCATCAGCAATAACCAATACTTCAGAAGGGCCAGCGGGCATATCAATAGCAAAACCCGGAACTTGTTGTGATAGTTGGGTTTTTGCTTCGGTAACATAGCGGTTACCAGGGCCAAATACTTTATTTACCGCCGCTATTGTTTGTGTACCATAAGCAAGTGCGGCAATCGCTTGGGCGCCACCAACCGTGTAGATTTCACTAATACCACAAAGATCAGCAGCCACTAATACTTCATTGGCTAATTGGCCATTTTTATCAGGCGGACAAACAAGAGCTGTACGTTTGCAACCGGTAAGTTGCGCCGGTATACCTAACATTAATACCGTTGAAGGTAAGGGCGCCGAGCCAGCAGGAATATATAAACCGACACTTTCTATCGCCTCAGTTTTTAAGGTGCACTTAACACCAGGGGTCGTTTCAACCGTTATATCCGTTGGCTGTTGTGCACTATGAAATGCTCTAATTTGTTGGTAAGCGGTGTTTATTGCTTTTAAGCGCTTAGCTGATAAGGCTAACTTGGCTTGCGCAACTTGCTCAGCGCTCACTGACAATGTACTAAGCGCGATACCATCAAATTGCTCAGTTAAAGCATATATAGCTTTATCACCTTGATTTTTAACTTGCGCTATAATGTTGGCAACTTGTGTTGATAACAAGGCGCTATCTGCTATTGCTGGTCGCGCAAGGGCGGTTTTCTTTTGCTGCTCTGACAGTTCTTGCCAATTGATTAGTTGATTAATCATAATTACTTGTTCCTAATACTTCGAGGATGTGTTTCTTTATAAGTAAAAAATAATTTACTTTAGCTCGCCGCTAGTTGGTGTAAGTGCAAAGAGGGAGCACGGAGCTGACGCTAGTCAGTGAGTACTTCCGATGCTGAGCTTACATCTACTAGCAATGAGGTAAGTTAATTTAGCCCATCATCTTTTCAATAGGCATCACTAAGATGGAGTGACAACCTAAGGCTTTTAATTGCTCCATGGTTTCCCAAAAGAAAGCTTCTGTTGCGACTACGTGTACAGCGACCATGTCGTCACGCCCTGCAAGTGGTAAAACAGTGGGTGTTTCTGTGCCTGGCATTAACTTGCTGACTTCGGCTACTTTATCTTTTGGTGCGTGCAACATGATGTATTTGCTTTCTTTTGCTTTAATTACCCCGTGAATACGTGGTAATAACGTATCTAAAATAGCTTGTTTTTCTTCACCTAAAGCGTCAGCTCGTTGGATTAGTGACGCTTTTGAACGGAAAACTTCAGCCACTTCTTTTAAGCCATTAGCTTCAAGTGTTGCGCCGGTAGAAACTAAGTCACAAATACCGTCAGCTAAGCCTACGCGAGGTGCTACTTCAACTGAGCCTTTAAGTAAGCAAAACTCGACATTAATGCCATTAGCTTTGGCAAAACGATTTAATAAGTGCGGGTAAGTTGTGGCAAAACGTAAGCCGTTTAAACAATCTAATCCTGTGTATTCAAATTCTTCCGGCATAGCAATTGAGAAGCGACAAGCGCCAAAATCTAATGTGGTTGTGCGAATGTATTCAGACTTATTACCTTTTAATTGGCGATCTAACTCTTCTTCCTCGAGGGTGTTATCACCAACAATACCTAAATCACAAACACCGTCCATAACCAAACCAGGAATATCGCTACTGCGCACGCGCATAATATCAATAGGCATGTTACTAACGTGGGCAAGTAAACGACGGTCGCTAAGATTAATTTTTAATCCGCAGCGCTTTAGTAATTTTTGGGTTTCTTCACTAAGGCGTCCTGACTTTTGCATGGCAATGCGTAAACGTGGCTCTGATGTACTCATATTGGTAATTCCTATGGTGTCTTAATCTTAAAATTCGTCATGTATATACAATTTCTAATGCGCTAAAATGCGAAAAACCCCCGAGAGAGTAAAGACTCTTTCGGGGGTTTAGTAATGACATTTTATTGTTATAAAAGCTTTTCTATTGCTTGTATAAATGTTTACTTAAGTCCACTGAAAGGCCTTTGCCCTGCAGTGTTTTTATTACTAACGCTGAATAGGCTAATTGCTATGATGGTGGTGATGTCGGCGATTCAGGTTAATAATCATTGTTAAATTCTCTTATTGATTCTTTGCTATTTGTTGCTTAGTCATAGCTTATTTACTGGGCTGTTGTAAAATTAACTTAACAGCGTGAATTCGATAATTTCTTTAGCTGTTATTTACATTACTGCTTAAATAAGATAGCTGCAAGTAATAAATAAAAGATTTTTATTCCTTTTTGTTATATACAGCAGAGTTAAAGTTACTACTCTAGACTATTTAAATAGCATCAGTCCCTAAGTAAAAAGTTAAAGCTAATTTCTTTTTTGCCGATAATAGGGTGAATAGTTAACAGATTCGTAATATGAAACAGTGTAGGAACTAAAGATGGATATTTTTACTACTCAATTAACACGCATAGTCCCTGTACCCATTAAGCCGGCAAGCTTAAAGGTTAAAGCACTGTTGAAAGAGGCTGCTAACAGTAAGTTAAACCAAGACCCTAATCACCTTGAAAACCATGAATATTATTTCACTAGTGAAGAAGACCAATATCATACTGGTCAGCAAGAGGCTGGTGGCAAAGAGGAGAGTGCTAATAATGCAAACACTAATAAAGAAGCAAGTGTTGAGTTGCAGGAGAGTAGTGCAGACCAAAGTAAAAAAAATGATAAGAGTAATGGTAAAAACTTAGATCTTTATGCCTAGGCTGTAGTTAAGTATACTATTAGGCATCAATTCATATTCATGCTTTTTCGCTATAAATGACCGCATCCAAAGTTAGCCAAGCCTTTGCTCAAGAAGGCGTTTTAGCTAAAGCCATTAAAGGCTTCTCACCTCGCCAAGCGCAAACCGATATGGCACTTGATGTTGCAGAGGCCATTGAGCAGCAATCATCGCTTATCGTTGAAGCAGGTACGGGTACAGGAAAAACCTTTGCTTATTTGATCCCTGCCTTTTTAGCGCTAAACCCGAAAAACCCTAAAAAAATAGTTGTCTCAACGGGAACTAAAAACCTGCAAGAACAACTATTTCATAAAGATATCCCTTTAGTTAAAAAGGCATTAGCCAGTAATGCGCAAGTGGCTTTATTAAAAGGTCGGGCCAACTACTTATGTAATTACCGTTTAGCGCAGTACCAAGATAGCCGTGGTCAACTTGATGCACAAATGTTGCAAGATCTGGTCAAGGTAAAAACCTGGGCAAATGGTACACAAAGTGGCGATATTGGTGAATTAGTTAATGTAAGTGAAGACTCGACTATCTTTCCATTTGTTACCAGTACCTTAGATAACTGTTTGGCAAGAGATTGTCCTGACTATGAAGCATGCCATTTAGTTCGAGCTCGTCAAAAGGCCAGCGATGCCGATATTATTGTTGTTAATCACCACTTATTTTTTGCAGATATGGCCTTAAAAGATACTGGCTTTGGTGAGCTTATTCCTAAGGCTCAAGTGATGATTTTCGATGAAGCTCATCAAATTGGCGATATCGCCAGTGAGTATTTTGGTGAAGCATTCTCTAGTAAGCAACTGGTTGATTTGTGCACCGACGTATTACAAGTACACCGTAGCAGTTTGAGCGATGTTAAACAGTTAGGGTTAGCCGCTGAAAAGCTACAAAAGACCTGCCAAGAATTTCGTTTATTATTTAATTATGATCCCGAGCGTGGTAATTGGCGAGAAAAGTATAAACAAGCTCAATTTAAGCAAAAATTCGCTAACTTAAAAATAGATTTAGACTTTTTATACCAAGTGATAAAGCTTTGTGTTTCAAGAAACGAAGCCATTGATAATTGTTTTGACCGTGCGGTGAATTTATTAGCGCAATATGAGGTGATGGCCAATGTTGAAGCTTATGGCATGAGTTTTTGGTATGAAACTACGCCGCGCAGTGTAGTGTTGCACCAAACGCCATTAACGGTCAGTGATAAGTTTAGTGCGGTGGTTAAAGAGTCTGGCGCAGGTTGGATATTCACTTCAGCAACGCTTGCTGTTGATAATAGCTTTAATCACTTTGCCCAGCATTTAGGCTTACAAGATGCTAAGCAACTGCTGCTTGATAGCCCATTTGATTATCATGCTCAATCTCAACTCGTCGTGCCTCGTTATTTACCCCAGGCAAATGATAAAAATCGCGCGTTGAAATTAGCGGAGTTGGCACAACCACTGATTAAAGCCAGTAAAGGTGCTTGTTTTATGCTCTTTACCAGTTATCGAGTCATGCATCAGGTGGCTGAAATTCTAGCTGAAAGCATTGATAATACATTATTAGTACAGGGGCAAATGGCCAAGCGTAAGTTGCTAGAACAATTTGTCGAACAAGACAGTGCCGTGTTATTGGCTACGGCAAGTTTTTGGGAAGGTATTGATGTACGAGGCGATAAACTCACTTGTGTAATTATAGATAAATTACCTTTTGCTTCACCGGATGATCCGCTGCTACAAGCACGCTGTGAAGATGTTAGACGACAAGGCGGCGAGCCTTTTACACAAATTCAATTACCACAGGCGGTAATTGCTTTAAAGCAGGGAGTAGGGCGACTTATTCGAGATATCAGTGATCGCGGGGTGATGGTTATTTGTGATGACAGGCTGGTAAACAAGCCTTATGGTGAAACTTTTTTAAAAAGCTTACCTGATATGAAACGCAGTCGAGATATTAATAAAGCGGCGCAGTTCTTAGAGAATTTATCTTAAGGTCATCACTCATTCACTAAGATTCGCTACAGTGCAGCAGCTACAAAAAACGAGTGCCGATGGCACTCGCTTTTTATTTTTTAAAGCGAACGATAAAGTTTATATGAAAGTAAATCTTAGTTTTATCGTTAAGGTCTATTGTTAATAAACACTTACCAGTTAAGTCTAGCGAGAAATATCTACCATTAAGTCATCAGCTATTTGCTCTAAGGCATGGATCAGATCATCAATTGACTTATCAGCAATGGCGATATCTACTTTCGCTTTAAAAATATCTTGGCCACTATAAGCTGCGCTATCTTGTGAGCTTACTAACTTAATTAAGTTACCACTTTGATGGTGAATAACTGAAGAGACCTCTTGTACTATTCCCGCTCTATCATTCGCGGTAATCTCTAATACTAGGTTACTAACAACTTGCGGTAAGTTGGGCTCTGCCACTTCGATTTGGCAACTTAAACCATTAATGGTTTTTAATTCACTGATTAATTTTTCAGTATTTTCACTTACTACCGCTACTTCAATAACGCCGGCGAAAAAGCCGGATAAATGATGCAAGCTACTCACTTGCCAATTACCTTGATGCTTGGCAATGATTTTAGAAAGGGTGTCTACTAGGCCGGTTTGATCTGGGCCAATACAAGAGATAACTAAATGATTCATTAAAACTCCTAAAAGGTCTGGGTAGAATAGCGGGATAATTTTTATTAATTTACATTGTTAACTTAATACTTTAATTTAAACGTGATAGTTGACTCAACTCTTTATTAAGCTGTTCACTATCCCCTAAGTTGAGTTCAACCAAGCGGCGTAAGTGAGTAACACTGTCTATATCTATGGCATTACATTGCAAGCCAGTCTCATGGTCTTCTACGTGGACAACAGCAATGTTCATGGTTACTTCTGATTCTTTATCTGACAATAAAAAATGTAAAGTGCCAAGTTTACCTTTTAATGATTGTTCACTGTCAATGGCAGTAACTAAGGCACCATTAAGCGATATATCATGAATCGATACCGGGTAGATGTTACCTTCAATGTCTATTTCCGCTTTAATTGAAAATAAAATGCGGGTAAATTGTCGTCTATTTTCCATGTATATTTTCCAATTTGACTAATAAATTATGCTGTCGTGTGTCTTTAGCATAGCCCCATTTTATTAAAAAGTAAAAAGTTACTGAGCACAAAAAAGCCAGTTAAAATCAAAATTTTAACTGGCTTTTCATCGGTAAAATAGAGCACTAATCACCACAACATTACTAAGGTGTTAGTAACAACTAGTTTTATTTAGTGATTAACCTATTTTCTTGTACTTAATTCTGTGTGGCTCTGTTGCTGCAGGGCCTAAGGTTTTCTTTAACCAAGCTTCATAATCAGTAAAGTTACCTTCATAAAAGTTGATTTTTCCTTCGTCACGGTAATCTAAGATATGAGTAGCAATTCTGTCAAGGAACCAGCGATCATGTGAAATAACCATGGCACAACCAGGGAACTCTAATAAGGCTTCTTCCAAAGCACGTAAGGTTTCAATATCTAAATCATTGGTCGGCTCATCGAGTAACAAGACGTTACCGCCTGTTTGTACTAACTTAGCTAAATGAACACGGTTACGTTCGCCACCTGATAATTGGCCGATGATTTTTTGTTGATCGGTGCCTTTAAAGTTAAAACGGCTGACATAAGCACGACTTGGAATTTCATAAGTGCCTATTTGTAAAATTTCATGGCCTTGAGATATCTCTTGATAAACGGTTTTGCTGTTATCCATATCATCACGGAATTGATCAACACTGGCCAGTTTTACCGTATCGCCTAAGGTTATTTCACCTGAATCGGGTTTTTCAGCCCCAGTCATCATTTTAAAGAGTGTCGATTTACCGGCGCCATTTGGGCCAATAATGCCAACAATCGCGCCCTTAGGCACGCTAAAACTTAAATCATCTATTAAAACTCTATCGCCAAACGACTTTGTTAAGTTAACAACATCTAAAACTTTATCACCAAGGCGAGGTCCCGGTGGGATGTAAAGTTCATTGGTTTCATTACGTTTTTGGTGTTCTTGGCTGTTAAGCTCTTCAAAGCGAGCCATACGGGCTTTACTTTTAGACTGACGCGCTTTCGGATTTGAACGAACCCATTCAAGTTCTTGCTTGATGGTTTTTTGTAGCGCACTTTCGGTTTTTCCTTCTCGTTCAAGACGAGCATCTTTTTGCTCTAACCATGAAGTGTAGTTGCCTTCATAAGGAATTCCGTGGCCTCTATCAAGCTCTAATATCCAACCAGCAACATTATCTAAGAAGTATCTATCATGGGTGATTGCTACCACAGTGCCAGGGTAGTCATGTAAGAAACGCTCTAACCAAGCAACAGATTCAGCATCTAAATGGTTGGTTGGTTCATCAAGTAGCAACATGTCTGGTTTTTCTAGTAATAAACGACACAGGGCAACACGACGGCGTTCACCACCACTTAGTACGGCAATTTTTTGATCCCAAGGTGGTAAACGTAAAGCATCAGCGGCACGTTCTAATACGTTATCAATATTATGACCATCATTAGCATTAATAATATCTTCTAACTCGCCTTGCTCCTTTGCTAGCTTATCAAAATCAGCATCTTCTTCAGCGTATTCGTTATAGACTTGGTCTAAACGTGCTAAAGCATTTTTAACTGTCGATACCGCTTCTTCTACTGCTTCTCGAACTGTTTGGCTTTCGTCAAGTTGAGGCTCTTGTGGCAAATAACCAATTTTAGTTCCTGCTAAGGCAACTGCTTCACCTTCAAACTCTTTATCAACACCAGCCATAATACGCAACAGGGTAGATTTACCTGAGCCGTTTAAACCTAATACACCGATTTTAGCGCCAGGAAAAAAAGATAGGGAGATGTCTTTTAAAATTGTGCGCTTTGGTGGGACTATTTTAGAAACGCGGTTCATCGACATGATGAATTTATCTGGTAACGGCTGAGCCATGTAGAAACCTTATTATTTTGAAGGGAAATTTTATTGTTGATATTTTAGGTGAAAGGGGGATGGCAAGCAAATGTGATTGAGAGGATTTTTGATTTAGATGCAAGTCGAAGCAGGTGAGTTACTTTTAGGTGAACACATATAGCTACTTTGTGATGGACTTGGCGCAAAGTTGTTACTTAATTTAAGCAGATATTTGGCGCTGCCAAAGCTATGTTAGAGATAAAGTCTTTTATCCTTTTTTTACATCGAATGCTTGTTGATGTTTGAGAGGTTCAGTTCGTCTAAACCCTCGCACTGTCTTCAATATGAGGTAATATTTTAATTATGGTCTCTGCACCAATAATGCAGGTCCTTTAATTCCAATAACTTTATCATGAACTACAATTGTATGCAGTTCATGTTTAACGTCGCCTGTTGCGATGGCTAGAGCTGACAAACTAAGTAACATACCACTTACCGAAAGTAATAACGCTAGTGCCATCTTGCTAAAAGGTGCTTTAGTCGAATTCATAATAATTCCTTCACTGTTGTTTACTCAATTAATGAGTTAAATATCCATAACCCTATCTTGTATTATGTAGTGCCACTTCTGTGCCACTATTTTTTTATATAAATAACAACTGATTAGGAAGTAAGGTATTAGTGAAGTCGTAACTAAATCCCAATATTAGGATTGCAATGTACTGATATTGGGAATATTAAAACTGAGCTTATGTTATTAACTAATGATTTCTTTGTAAGCGTTAATTGTAAAAAATGCCATGTACTTACTGTCAGATAGGCACCTGTTCAATTACAGTTCTTAACGTCAAGTTTACGATTATCAACAGTTGTTTTACTTAGTCTAGATAGAATGACTTTCAATACCAGCACTTAGTTGATTGTAACTGTAAATTGCTCAGCTCAATTTGGCTATAAATCACAAATAATCTTAAGAATAAAATGAAAGCGAACATAGCTATTATCATCACTGTTTTGTCGTTAACAGGCTGTGGCTCAATTGGTGCCTACACCGAAAGTCACGCTGATACAAAAGTGGAATTTTCTGAATACAGTGCTAATACCGATCATTATCTTAACCAGCAAGCGAGCTTAAAAGTGGCTCAAACAGGTTTGGTTTCAGGCAGTACCTTATTGTATGCCGCGCAGGGTGACAGCTCAGTATTAAATATGGGGCAGCTAAGCTCTACTGTGATTTATCCTTTATGGATAAATGAGTCAGAAGTCGATAAAGTTGAGTTTGCTATTAATAAATACCGTCATTGGCAAGCACAGGTTACGCCTGATAATTACTTAACCATCGAGCCGGTAAACGAGTATGTATCAGAGTGGATGAATGGCGTTACTTTTAAGTTTGGTTTATTCAACTCTAAGCAGGGGATGCCATTTTTAAGTGTCTGCTATGAATTTAGTGAAGCCGGTACATGTACTTTTACTTATATGATTGATGAACAAAGCGTTGAACTTTTATCCAATGATTTACATAAGTTTAAACAGCATTTATTTACACCGGTAAGCTGAAGCGGCTTTATTGCTAACGTCTTAGCAGCTTACTAATAAATCAAAACTAAAAACTATAAATAAGTACCACGGATGTTTCAGTATTTAAATTTTCTTTATCATCATCTACCTTGGAGTTGTAATCGATGACAAAGTTGACCTTAAGTTGTAGTGAATCAATCAATTTACTGGTAATTGAACTTTCGGCTTTGTAAATACTATTTTGTCCTACTTCTATGGCGTGCTTAACCACGAAGAGTTGTTTAAACTCAATGTGCTCATTTATATGCCTTATATAAAGCGCTTGCGCCTGTAAAATTAGTGTATCTTGCGTTTGACTTGTCATGCCTTTAGACATTTCTTCAGTAGTTACTTGGGTAACATCTCTTTTAAAACCAGGCCCAACATCGGCATCAAAACTGGCTTCTTTACTTTCGAACCAGCGGCGACCCCAACCAGTCGATACAGAAGCTTGCGAGTCAAAACCAGAAAAACGGTTTTCTTCATAAAAAACACTGCCATAGACGTAGTTTTGGTTAGCTGCATCAAGCGTGTAGTTAGTTTGCGAAGAAATACTCCACTTTTGATCTGTTGTTTCTAATTCTTTGCGAAGTTCATCATCGCTAATTTGTGTTTCAGTTTCTGTTTTTTTTACCAGTAAATCAAAAACAAAAAAGCTGCGCCAGAGGCCTCTTTCAAAACGTAGGTCTAAGCCCGTTTTAATATCGGCACTACGAGTATTACCGGTTAAATAGAGGAAACCAAGTTGGGCCGAGGCGGTAAATAAAGTGCCAGACGAGGGCTGTTGTGACTCATCTGCTTTTTCAAGACTAAACAGTATGTCGGAGGCATCAGCTGAGCCGGACTCTGTTTTTTGCTCCTGAGCGTGAGACAGTATGGGTAAGGTACAAAAAAGGACGAAAATAGGGAGTAGAATAAAGCGATTAAACATCTTGAACTAATTACTTACTAAAAATGGACCATTGGTATATTAAATGATTATACCTAAGTCGTTTATTATTTTCGAGCATAAAAAAAGGGCCTAAGCCCTTTTTCTGTAACTAGTTTGTATCAGTAAGGTTACTTAATGATAGCCTTTAACTCGCCGCTTTGGTAACGGTCGAACATGCCATCAAGACTTATTGGCTTGATTTTACTGGCATTACCGGCAGTGTTAAATGCTTCATAACGCGCTTTACAAATGTCATACATAGCATTAGTTGATACTTGTAAAAATTTACGAGGATCAAATTCACTTGGGTTCTGTGCTAAAAATCGACGAACAGCACCAGTAGAAGCAAGGCGTAAATCAGTATCTATATTGATTTTACGTACACCATGTTTAATGCCTTGTTGAATTTGCTCAACAGGTACACCATAAGTCTCAGGTATTTTTCCGCCAAATTCATTAATAACAGCTAACCACTCTTGTGGTACCGATGAAGAGCCGTGCATAACCAAGTGAGTCTGTGGGATACGTTGATGAATAGCTTTAATAAGATCAATCGCTAAGATATCGTCCGTTGGCGGACGAGAAAACTTATAAGCGCCGTGAGAAGTACCACAGGCAATTGCCAGTGCATCTACTTGGGTTTTATTGACAAAATCTGCAGCTTCTTCAGGGTCGGTTAACATTTGCTCTTTTGTTAAAATACCTTCTGCGCCAACGCCATCTTCTTCACCAGCCATGCCAGTTTCAAGAGAGCCTAAGCAACCTAATTCACCTTCAACAGAAACACCACAAGCGTGTGCCATTTCAACAGTGCGACGAGTCACATCAACATTGTAATCATAACTGCTTGGTGTTTTACCGTCTTCCATTAATGAGCCATCCATCATTACTGATGAAAAACCTAGTTGGATAGAGCGTTGACAAATAGTAGGAGAAGTGCCGTGATCTTGGTGCATAACTACTGGGATATTTGGGAACTCTTCAATAGCCGCTAGAATTAAATGGCGTAAAAAAGGTGCGCCAGCGTATTTTCTTGCACCAGCAGATGCTTGCATGATGACAGGGCTATCAGTATCACTAGCGGCAAGCATGATTGCGCGTACTTGCTCTAAATTATTGACGTTAAATGCTGGAATACCGTATTCAAATTCTGCCGCATGATCGAGCATTTGGCGCATTGAAATTAAAGCCATTTACTTACTCCTAGATAAGTTTTGTTGCTGAGGTTGAAAGTTTTTATTTTGATAACGGAATTATAGCAAAGAGACCGCTTATCTTACAGGATAAATTTACTAAAGTTGTCTTTTGAACAGGAATGGTTACAAAACCCGTATTTTGTACGAATATTACAAGATATCATTGTATCTTGTTATGTTTTAGTACATTTTTTAAGTGTTAATTAGTAAGTTTACCACAATAGTATAGCAAGATGTTTCGTTTATGTTTCGTTTTAATTTTTATTTTATTTCGTTTGAAGGGAAATTACTCTAATAACTTTCGTTCATCTTACTTTTTGCTTTGGTTTACTTTTTTATTGGTTTTCTCATATATTGAACATAAAAAAACGAGCAGCCTAAATAAGGTGCTCGTTTTTATTTTTACGGCTTGCTAATAGTTAACCGCGAGTGAGTAACCTTTAGTTAGTAACTCTGCTTAAGTAATTATGCGTAGGCAACTATTTGTAAGAAAGTTATTATGCTTTAGCGCGTTGCTCTAGTATTTCTACAGCGGGTAATTTTTTACCTTCTAGAAACTCTAAGAAAGCACCACCACCAGTAGATATATAAGAAATTTTATCCGCAATTCCATATTTATCAACGGCGGCTAAGGTATCACCACCACCAGCAATTGAGAAGGCTGAACTATCGGCAATGGCTTGGGCAATCATTTTGGTGCCTTGACCAAACTGATCAAATTCAAATACGCCAACGGGTCCGTTCCAAACACTGGTGCCAGCTTTAGCTATGATATCAGTTAATGCTTTTACCGTATCAGGGCCTATATCAAAAATCATTTCATCAGCATTTACTTCATTAACTGGTTTTAATGTCGCTGATGCCGTTGGAGAAAATTCAGTGGCAACAACCACATCAGTAGGCACTGGGATATCACCCTTATTGGCTTGCGCT
>JALJPA010000073.1 GCA_022969215.1 Colwellia sp.
CATTAGCCGATAGTGCATCTACGATTAACTTAATTTCGCCTTGCTCGGTAAATTTGATGGCATTATTAAATAAGTTAGCCAACACTTGTACTAAGCGCATTTCATCACTGATGACATTGCTGGGCACCTCTACCGCCATATCAACGATCACTTCGACCCGTTTATGATCAACATTACTTAAGTTTAGCTTTAACGCCTTATCAATTATGATCGGCAGGTTGACCACATCTTGACTGACGACCATTTTACCCGCCTCAATCTTAGATAAATCCAATAATTCATCAACAAGGTGTAGCAAGGTTGAGGAAGCACCCTGCGCGTTGACTAAATAATGTTGTTGGCGATTATCTAAAGAGGTATGTGCCAATAAGTCCATCATGCCTTGCATAGCATTTATTGGCGTTCTGACCTCGTGACTCATATTGGCAAGAAACTGTATTTTTACTTTATTCGCGTATTCCGCTTGGTCTTTTGCTTTTTCCAACGCTGACTGTGTTGCTTGCTGTAAAGTCACATCATGAAAAATACTGATAGAGCCAAGAATATTACCTTGCTCATCGGTAAATTGATTACAAAAGCCTTGGTAAATATAATCTCCTGCCCTGATGAGTGCTTGTTGAGGGTAAATATCATTACATGTGTCATTTAAACGATTAACTTCTTGCGCTAATGCCGAAGGCATAAAAGTCGCTGATTTAATGCCTAACATTTGCTCAACTGATTGATTAGCCAATCGTTCAAAAGCTTTATTACAGCCCATTAACAAGCCGTTTGGGTCATTAAAGACAATCAATTCGGGAATGGCATTCATCACCGAGCGTAATAGCGCATAATCACGTTGATGTTTTGCACTCGTTTCTTGTAACGCTTTGGTTTTTTCTATAACACGACTATCGAGCACATCATTTTGTTCAGTCAGTTGTAAAAGTAGGCTTCGATTCTGCACAAAGATATCTTCAACCACCTGAAACCAATGTAACCAATCAGCTGCGGGGGTAATTTTACCTGGGTCACCTTCGGCACAATATTGAATATGGCTAATAAATTCTGTTGTTGGCTTAATAAAAGTGCGCTTTGTCATGGTATTAACTAACATAAGAAAAGCTAACAAACCAATAAACAGCGTGGCAAAGACGAAAACAAAATCACTGTACTGAGGCGCGGCAAAACTCTCGTAATTTTGATATTTAAATAAAGTCCAGCCGTTAACTGCAAGCACTTGTTTTTCTATAAACCAATCACCAAAGCGCTCCGAATCACCTACTTTAGTTAACTTTTCGGCGCTCAAACTTTGTAATGATTTTGGTAGTAAATCTTGCCAAGAAGCACGATAACTTAACGACTCTTTTCCCAAGCGCTTAGCCAATAAAATATCATTATTTTGATTGTATAAAATAAGTCCTTGATCACTTGATTCTAACTCGGTCAAACTCGCATGCAAACGCGATAAATTGACATCAATAACGACTGCGCCTAACAGCTTATCACGATGAAAAACACCGGTACCCACTGAAGCATTCATGCCTCCACCTGCCGCATCAAGATAAGGAGGAGACCAGAGCACATGATTATTACTTGACGTAAGTGTTCGCACCGCCTGGTTATGTGGGCTCATTAAGGTTTTATGACTAAACTGCCAAACTTCTCGGTCAACCCAAGGGTAGATATTGACAAAGTCACTGAAGGAAACATAATAAAACCAAGTCGCTTCTTCTATGATATTTTGTGCAGCAATAAATGCCGGTGTTAGCGCATTAGCCATAGCGATTTCTTGTTTTTTAGCCTCGCTAAACTGACTCACTTGCCCTATGCCAGTAATATTACTGCTTAAACGCTTACCTTGTTTAATGACGTCATGCAGGGGCTTGTTTAAATAAAACATCTCCCCTTGTTGTGACAAGGAAGGCATAGGGATATTGATTTCATTAGGGTGTTTCAGAACGTATTCGGCAAATTCTTGTATACCAACCACAGCTTGGGCGCTTTGCTCTAGCATATTATTTAGCTGTTGAGCTTCTTGACTAAGCTCAGCCAAACTTTGCTGTTTATGTTTGGAAATCTGATTAAAATAACGAAAAGAAGCAGCCGAAAAGGCCACGAGAATAATAACAATAAAGGCAACCACAACTGTGGTGTTATAACGCCTAAAAACTGTATTTATGCCCGCTTGGTAATACACTAAATTGCCTTAATTTTTTTATATAGCCAGTTAACTAGATAAGTTAAAGCAGTCACCCCATTTAAACAAGAGTTAAACAAGGAAAAGTAACTGATTTAACCCTGCTGCTTCTTCAAATAGAGTGAGTATGGACTGCGTATCTTTTACTTAAACGTTCATTTAATGACGAAGTAACTGGGCTAGGTTCTAGGTAACGACAGGCAAATGGCTAATCCTGGTGATAGCGATGTTAAATACACCTTAGCGCCATGAAGTTCAGTGATAGCACAATTGAAAGACCTAAGCCAAAGGCACCTTGTTGCCTGCTGGCATCTAAGCGATATAAGCGTTTAAAAACAGCTTCATGTTCTCCTTTAGCAATACCCGGGCCGTTGTCAGTCACCAATATTTCAACGCCAGCCTCGATATAATTTACCTGTAAAGTAATGACTCCCTTTATTTCCGTGTACTTAATGGCATTTTAACGATGTTATATATCGCTCTAAAGAGTAAGTTGGCGTCGGCCAAAATGGGCTTACTAAGCCTCTCTGAAGACGTATTATCAATGAAGATAAATTGTTGATCTTTATCCCCAGTTAAGGGTTGTACTAACTCAAATACATCCTGACAAAGTGCGCTGATATCAACGCAGCTGTTGGGCTTATGTTGAACGCCTTTTTCTAATCGTGATAACTCCAACATGGCATTTAAGGTATGCATGACATTATCAATTTCATCTAATAATTTTTCTTTCCACTGATCATCTTGATTCAGTGCACTATCGTTATCGATACTATCTTCAACTGCGATGCGAATACGCGATAATGGTGTACGAAGATCATGGGCAATGATATTTGTTACCTGTGAAACCGAGTCTATCAAGTCATTTACCGTCGCAGGCGGCAGTATTGATGGAGTAAAAGAAACGGATGGTATGATGGTGGTTAACGCAGATTTAGGACAGGATTTAGCCAAGGAGTATTAATAATGCAAGATGGTAACAACCAAGCTAAAAGTACTCCCTGTGTTAAAGCTAATCAACAAAGAAAAAACACCGCTAAAACTAATTTTTAGCGGTGCTTTATTGTTTTCATAACCTTTTCTATACATTGATGAAAAAGTCTTAATAAAATGACTCTAACAAAATAGAAGATCATTCAGTAAGGTTTAATCACCTTACTTAGAAGTCGTTGCTACTTTCTCTATGAAAAGTTACAAATTCTCTTCGGCAAAAGAAGCCAGTCGGCTTCGCACCACGCCATTTAAATTAACCGTAGCAGAGCCAGGAAAGTCCTTAAAACGCTCAACAATATAAGTTAACCCTGAAGTAACTGCGGTTAAATAGTTACTATCAATTTGTGCCAAATTTCCTGAACACACTATTTTAGTGCCTTCGCCACAGCGGGTGATAATCGTTTTTAGCTGTGCCGCGGTTAAGTTTTGACATTCATCAAGAAGTACTAGCGCATTTTGAATACTGCGGCCACGCATAAAGTTTACCGACTTAAATTGAATATTGGCTTTTTCTATAATGTAATTCAAACTGCCATGCATACTTTCATCTTGTTTATGCAATACCTCAAGTGAATCGGTTATTGCGGCCAACCAAGGCGCCATCTTTTCTTCTTCAGTACCAGGTAAAAAACCGATGGACTCGGCAATTTCCGGCGTACTTCGCGTGACAATAATTTTGTCATATAAACCACGTTCTATCACTTGCTCTAAAGCAGTTGCCAAGGCAAGTAGGGTCTTACCACAGCCTGCCGGCCCGGTAAGAATGACCAAATCAATATTAGGGTCGAGTAAAGCGTCCATCGCCATGCCTTGATAAACATTTTTAGGATGAATACCCCAGGCATTTTTGGCTAACAAGCGCTCTCGACCAAGATCTAATATGGAAATGCGATCATCATCCCAGCCAGTAACTTTACCAGCAAAACTATCGCCATCATCAAGCAAATATTCATTGATATAAGCTAAAGGCACTGCATCGCGAGCAACATAATGAGTGGTATTTCGTCCTTCTGTCTCAGTATCTACGGACTGAATTTGTTGCCAAAAATCCCCTTCAAATCGATGATAACCTTTAGTGAGAAATTGGATATCATCAATCAGTTGATCGGTTCTATAATCTTCAACATGCGCCAGCCCTGCCCCCTTGGCTTTCAAACGCATATTAATATCTTTAGTCACTAAAACAATTTTCTTGTGTGGGGTTTTCTTTTGAATATGTAAGGCGGCGTTAATGATACGGTTATCATTTTCATTAAAAGATAACGTATGCGCTGTTTGTTTTAAGGCATAATCATTAATAATAGCGAGACAACCACTGGGATGCTGTTCATCATTTTGTGGCAGTTTAACGCCAGCAAGCACCTCCTCTGGACTGGCATCTCTTAGCGTGTCTTCCAATGCTCGAATTGCAACTCTAGCATCACGACTAACATCTTTACGTCTATCTTTAATTGAATCGAGTTCTTCTAGCACTGTCATAGGCACAACTACATCGTGCTCTTTAAACGATAAAAAAGCGAAAGGTTCGTGCAAAAGGATATTGGTATCTAAAATATAGACAATTTGTTGGTCGGCGGTATCTTCGGCTGAAGGTGGATGGGCTAATTTATCACTTAACATATTCTCATTATTCATATTCTCTTTAGTCATGGGCTATCTCCGTGAGTCACTGACAAAACAAATATAAAAGAGCAATACTTTAATCTATACCTACTAAAGTATAGCTTATACCAAGCCTATTAATGCGGCGCTGAACTAGCAATAAATTAATAGAATTGGTCTGTTCCACAATAATCTCTAAATTATAGTGAAGCAAGCACAATTTTTTAATGATTCCGTCTATGATAAAGAGTATTATAGCGCCCTTTTTTTACCCCAAGTTTTTAATGCTTAGTCTCTAGTTTTATTAAATAGAAAGTAATTACTAAGCAATCGTCGGAGAAGTAAGTTTATGCCATTTCAGCTAGGTCAGCGTTGGATCAGTGACAGTGAATCAGATCAAGGATTGGGTACAGTAACTGGGGTTGAACACCGCTTTGTTAATATTGTTTACACTGCGACCGGAGAGTCTCGACAATATGCTAAAGAAAATGCTCCTTTAACCCGTGTTATCTTTAACCAAGGTGACCTTGTTCCCAGTCATGAAGGTTGGATGTTAAAAGTAGAGTCAAAGAGTGAAGCTCATGGTATTTTGACTTATGAGGGCATACGTCAGGACACCAAAGAGCAAGCAAGCTTAAAAGAAGTGATGATAGATCATTTTATTAAATTCAATAAGCCGCACGACCGTTTGCTTAATAGCCAAGTTGATCGTTTAGATTGGTTTCGCTTGCGTAAAGACTGTTTACAACATCAATATCAGCAGCAACAATCTGACTTAACGGGCCTAACAGGTGGTCGAGTTAGCTTGATACCACATCAACTCTATATTGCCGATGAAGTGGGTAATCGTTTTGCTCCTCGTGTTTTACTCGCCGATGAAGTGGGTTTAGGTAAAACCATTGAAGCAGGCTTAATCATTCATCAACAATTAGTTACTGGCCGTGCTAAAAGAATTCTCATCATAGTACCAGAGTCTTTAATGCATCAATGGTTAGTAGAAATGCTACGCCGTTTTAATCTTAATTTTAGTATTTTTGATAATGAACGTTGTGTTGAAACCAGCCAAGATAATTATGTTGATGGTAAAAAAGCTAACCCTTTTAGTTCAGAGCAACTGGTACTGGTTAACTTAGGCTTTATTACTAATAATCCAGAATGGTATGACGCACTTGTCAGTGAAGACTGGGATTTAATGGTCGTTGATGAAGCGCACCACTTAAACTGGCAACAAGACAAGCCAAGTATTGAATACCAGTGTATTGAGCAACTTGCAAAAGTTATCCCTGGGGTTTTATTGTTAACAGCTACCCCTGATCAATTAGGTCATGAAAGCCACTTTGCCCGTTTACGTCTACTTGATCCTGACAGATTTTATGATTATCAAAAATTTACCGAAGAAGAGTCCCACTATAGCGAGGTTGCTGATGCCGCTAATGCTTTAGTCGATGGTGAAAAACTTAACGCTGAGCAAGAAAAAACATTGGCTGATTTATTAAAAGAAACAGATATCAGCGCCCAGTTAACTGAATTAAATCAGGCTGACTCGGCAAGTTCAGCCAAGGTACGCCAAAATTTATTAAAACAATTACTCGATAGACATGGTACTGGCCGTATTTTATTCAGAAACTCGCGCAACACAATTAAAGGCTTTCCGGCACGCCTAGTAGTACCTGCACCATTAGCTATGCCAGAGCAGTATCAAGATAACATCAATGAATTTATGCTTAGTGACTGCCCAGAAGTATTAGCTAAATCTAAGCAAGCTAAGTATATATTTACTCCGGAAATGCTCCATGGCTTAAACCTACAAAATGACACTTGGACTGATTTTGATCCTAGAGTTGATTATTTAATTGAGCTACTGCAATCACTTAATAAAGAAAAAGTATTAGTGATTTGTGCCCACGCGCAAACTGCCATTGATTTAGAAGCTGCTCTGCGCATTAAAGAAGGTATTCGCAGCGCAGTGTTCCACGAAGGTTTATCAATATTTGATCGTGATAAAGCCGCCGCTTATTTTGCTCAAGATGAAGATAGCGCACAACTTTTACTCTGTTCTGAAATCGGTAGTGAAGGGCGTAACTTCCAATTCGCTCATCATTTAGTATTGTTTGATTTACCAAGTAATCCTGATTTATTAGAGCAACGTATTGGTCGCTTAGACCGTATAGGTCAAACAGAGGTAATCCGTATTCATGTGCCTTACTTTGAAGACTCTGCACAGCAATTATTATTTGATTGGTATCAGCAAGGTATGCAAGCTTTTGAGCACACCTGCATTACCGGTCGAGTAGTATTTGAAAGCTTTGGCGAGCAATTATTATCGCTAGCGTTAACTTGCCAGCAGCAATCAGCCGAGGCCGAAACGTTTATTAGCGATACTTGGCAAAAGCACTTAACCATCAAAGCTGAGCTAGAGTCGGGGCGAGACAAATTATTAGAACTGAACTCTTCGGGTCAAGGGCGCGCACTTGAATTAGTTGAAAAGATTCGACAAGCCGATGATGACATAGGGTTGCCGCAGTTTATGTTCCAAGCGCTGGATGTTTTTGGTGTGCAACAAGATGATAAAGCCGATAATGCTATTGCCTTAAATCAAAGCGAGCATATGCTTAATAGCAACTTCCCTTGTTTACCAGAAGACGGCACCACAATTACTTTTGATAGAGATACTGCTTTAGCCAATGAAAACTACCAATTACTAACTTGGGATCATCCTATGGTGCGTGGCGTCATGGACTTAGTCTTAAGTGATGAAATTGGTAATGCCAGTATTGGCTTGTTAAAAAATGAAGCGCTACCTGTAGGGACTTTCTTCCTTGAGTGCTTATTTACTGTGGAAGCAACTGCGCCAGCACATTTACAGCTAGGTCGTTACTTACCGACTACGCCGATTAGGATTTTAGTAGATAAAAATGGCACTAACTTAGCGGATAAGGTCAGTGAAAAAGTACTTGATAAGCAATTATCGCCCGTTAAAAAACAAATGGCCTTACAACTTATCAAAGCGCTTAAACCTCAAATTACACCTTTGGTTGCTAAAGCAGAAGCACACGGCGCACAACATATTGTTGCCATTCAAGAAAAATCTTTAGCTGCTATGCAAAGCAAACTCTCTGCCGAGCAACAAAGGTTAACGGCGTTAAAGGCAATTAACCCAAGTGTTCGCCAAGAAGAGATTGATTTTATCAGTCAACAACAAGATGAATTAAGCCACTATATTGATAAGGCGCAATTGACCTTTGAAGCGATTCGAATGATAGTGGTTACCCATTAACAGTAAAGCATTAGATTAATGACGCAGGGCTAGGTTGTTTTACCTTAGCTCTGCCATAAATTCATGAGAAAGTAATGAGCGCAAACCCCGATTTTATCTATTTACCTCCTATGTCACCTTACCTTGATATTATTTACCAAGATGATGATATTGTTGTCATAAATAAAGGCAGTGGCATTTTAAGTGTGCCCGGACGCTTGCCTGAGCACCAAGATTGTTTACAAAACCGTATACAAAGAGTATTGCCGACAGCAACTATAGTGCACCGGTTAGATATGGCAACCTCTGGCATAATGATTATGGCATTGAACAAACCAGCACACGTTGTCATCAGCCGCCAATTTGAGCAGAGGAAAACCCAAAAAAGTTACCTTGCTCGAGTTTTT
Organism: Colwellia sp.; assembly: GCA_022969215.1. Classification (GTDB taxonomy): domain Bacteria; phylum Pseudomonadota; class Gammaproteobacteria; order Enterobacterales; family Alteromonadaceae; genus Colwellia. Next base: position 8,438 of record JALJPA010000073.1, read on the forward strand.
GGTTCGGTCGCGCAAGATGAAGGCAGTGTCGATTTACCCTTGGTATGTGATTGGCCCAATAGACCAAAACAAAAAGTAGACCATGAAAACGGCAAACAATCATTAACCCATTATCGCGTGCTTAGCCGTAGTAATTCAACAGATGAACATGCAAGTACCTTGCTTGAGTTAACACCTGTTACTGGCCGTTCACATCAACTTAGAGTACATATGCTCGCCTTAGGCCATCCTATTCTAGGGGATAGACTTTATGCTCCAGAGCCAGCATTGACAATGAGAAATAGATTACAGCTACATGCTTTGCAGTTAAGTTTGTTTCACCCAAGTACTGAGCAAGCCATTAGTTTTAACGCGCCTTGTCCATTTATTTAACGTTATTTCTTTCACGCTTTTTATTCTATGGTCGATATAAAGCGTAGGAAGTTTAGTCCGTAGAGGAAAGATAGTTGCAACAGATAAGTCTTGATAAAGAAATTCGAAGCACAAACAGTCAAAGGAAAGGCAGTTCAAAGTTATGGGCTTTACTTATCTGCTCGCTTATTTATATTTGCACAGTCGCTCCCTCGGTTGCTGAAGAAAAAAAAACTGATACTGCACAAGATAAATCTCAAAAGAAAGCTAATAGTGCAACAACAATAAAAGAACCGATCCCGTTAACCAAGCAATATAAAGCAGACCTCAAACACTACCTAGCAAGTGAACAAGTAAAACCTTTATTGGCAGGACCTGATGATTATCTAACGTTAGTGAAAAGGTATACCAGTGCTAATAGTAAGGGCGTGGCTATTTTATTACCTGAATGGCAGCAAGGAGCTACAAATCCCAAAGCGATCAACTTTTTACGTAATGCTTTACCTGCGCAAGGTTGGAGTACCATTGCCATACAACCTAGTAACAAACCAGACAATTATCCCTCGACAGCGATAACAGTTGCCGAGCAGAAAAAAGAAAATGAATTAATACTTAAAGAGTATAAAAATAAACTTGGGGCAATGCTGAATGCCGTGATGAATACAGCAAAAGAATACCCTGGCATAGTGCTGGTCATTGCTCAGGGGAATAATGCCGCTCTATTGGTAGACTTATATAGTGAAACAGGTAACCAATTACCAAACGCGCTTATATTACTAAGTAGCTATAGAAAAAGTAATCAAGCTCTGACCAACAGCGTCAATGAAGAGTTTGCCCGCCAATTAGCCTTTACTGAACTACCAGTACTTGATCTATACCTTAAACACGATAACCCACTGGTATTAGCAAAAGCAGCACAAAGAAAATCTTTTGCCCAACAAGAAATGAAAGTGTATTACCGCCAGCGCCAGCTCAATAACAATGTTACCGGCTATTACCCGGAAAAGGAGTTATTGAATCAAATCAATGGCTGGCTAAAAGCTATTGGTTGGTAAAGCTCTCTGCACACAAGTACTAAGACTCTTCAGCTTTACTTTCTTCTTTAGCTTTCTGCATGAATTTCCTAACTTAATTGTGATTACTTTTGCTGTTTAACAATCACATCATAGGCTGCTTGAATATCTTGAGTTTTTTCTTTGGCACTTTCCATCATTTCTGGTGGTAGACCTTTGGCAATTAATTTATCAGGATGATGTTGAGACATTAATTTTTTATAAGCTTTTTTGATGGCAGGCATCGCTGTACCTTGCTCAATACCGAGTATTTTATAGGCATTGGCAAGTTGTTGTCCGCTAGTAGGTGCTTGCCCTCGCTGACGGTAGCCGCTACCTTGCTGCTGAAAGTTAGCACCGGCAATAATCATTTCCAGCAAATTATCAAGCTCACGAGCGGAATAGCCTAGAAACTTAGCGATGGTATGCAGAACTGAACGCTCGGCACTATCTAACTCGCCGTCACTAAAAGCGACTTGAATTTGAATCTCCAGAAACATTAACAATAAGTCATGTCTATTGCCCATCAAACGCTTAAATTTTACCAGACGGTCTTTGAGCGGAAAGCCTGAAGACTTACCTTCCCGAAAGGCATCTTGAGCTTGCTTTCGTAATTCAGTACTTAGTCCCAGTTTATCCATATAGGCACTAGCAAAAGCAATTTCATGGCTAGTCACCTGCCCTTTAGCTTTGGCTACATGGCCCATAACCGAAAAAGTGGTGTAGAAGAAGGCGGCTTGTCTAGAGATATCATCTTCTTTACCGCCAGATAAACCATTAAAATTAAACCCACGGCCACGATCAAAAATATGACCAAGCCAAAGGCCAAGTAAAGCACCAAATATGGTTTTACTGAGCATAAAGCCAAACAAAAACCCTAAAACCTTACCCCAAATATGCATATTTTTGAGCATTCCTTATAATAATATCTTGTTTACCAGTGAACTATGGCAGAAGAATTGAGTCCAACTGAAAAAATTGCTATATCATAAAGCAATTAGCCGTTAAAATACTTGATTCATCATTAGAAAATCAATTTATAAAAACTTTCACCCTTTTATCGGACAATAGATGCTTTTTTCCCGAACATTGAATTTTACCTTAGTTGCGCTGCTTGCATGCTTGTCGAAAGTCACGCAAGCAAACGCTGATATAAAAAGCCAAGCGCCTGAAACTCAAATTATGATATGTGCATTACCTGAGTTTGATGATATCGCTATTGGCATTCCTGAAATTCTTGATGACAACATCCGAATTTCATCATTACACGCCAGTATTAAGCAAGATCAAATAGCTCAATTTAATGGCTCAGTTATTTTGGTTGATAAAAGCCAAAGAATACTTGCCGACCAACTAGCTTTCGACCGTTTAAAAATGCAAATAGAAGCGGTTGGTAATATTCATTACCAAGGCAAACAAATTAATATTTTTGCTGACACCCTCAGTGCAAGTAAATTAGATCGTGCCACTAAAATGACTTCTGCTTCATATCAACTCCATGGTAATCCGGGACATGGTACCGCTGGAAGCTTATCCATTCATGGTGATGGCACACTCAGTTTAGTAGACTCAACCTTCACTACTTGCTTGCAAGAAGTGCCTGACTGGCAAATAAAAGCCGCTGAAATCAATTTATCTGCCAGTGGCGATTTTGGTGAAGCTTACCATGCACAATTTAGAGTGTTGGATGTACCAATATTTTATGTACCTTATTTTTCTTTTCCAATTTCAAAACAACGTTTGACCGGTTTTTTATACCCTCAAATAGAAACAAGCACCAATACTGGCTTTGAAGTTACCGCACCATTTTATCTCAATATTGCTGAAAATTATGATGCGACCATTACACCGCGTTATATGTCTAAGCGTGGTCTACAATTGCAAACTGAGTTCCGTTATTTAAATGACATGCAATCAGGAAAAATTGATCTTGAATATTTAGATAATGACAAAGCAATAAAGTCTAATAACGACTCGCGTTATTTAGTCCGCTTTCAACATGTTGGTACTTTTTCTGAAGACTTCCGCGCTTATGTCGATTACACCACCATCAGTGATGATAATTATTTAGTCGATATTGGCAGCAAGCAATATAACTCAAATGATGCTTACCTTTATCAAACGGGTGAATTAGCTTACTTTGGTGAACAATGGCAAGCGACAATGCAAATACAAGATTTCGAAGTATTAGGTGATCATCAACCCAGTTATAAAACATTACCGCACATTGAATTATCAGCCCAGCAACCGTTAAATTTTTTATCTGGGCAATTTGAACTTTATTCTGAAATAACGAGTTTCCAAGCCTCAGAAAAAGATCAAGTCGAAGCAAATCGTTACCATGTTGAAGCGGGTTTTATTTTCCCTATTATTAGACCTGCTTGGTTTATAAACTCTGAAATAAAAATAATGCACACTTATTATCAGCAAAATAATATTACTCAAGGTAGCAACTTGGATGATACTGTCGAAAGAACCTTGCCGAAAGTGCGTCTTCATGGCGGTATTAATTTTGATAGAGAGCTAGTCGCCTTTGGGCAAAGCTATCGTCATACCTTAGAGCCACAGTTACAATACCTTTACGTGCCAGAAAAAGATCAATCAAACATTGGTTTATATGATACCACGCTATTACAAGACGACTTTCACGGTATTTTTAGAGATACTAATTACAGTGGTTTAGATAGAATAGCAGCAGCAAACCAGTATACCTGGGGTCTTACTAGCAGATTACTTGATGAAGAAAACTTGGAAATAGTTCGAGTGAGTATTGGCCGCATTCAATATCTTGGTGATAAAAATACTGACCTTGCCAATGACCCTCTGTTAATTGATAATGACAGCATTAACGATAAACAGTCTTCAGTCGCAGCTGACTTATTTTATCGGGTTAACCATCAGTGGCAAGTGAGTGGCGATATTCAATACAATACCATCAAGGACTTTACCAACAAAGGGCAAGTCAAAGTTGATTATCAAATTGATAAATATAATCTAGTACAATTGAACCATCGCTATACTCGTAATGTCTCAGGAGATAGCTTAGAACAAGTTTCGCTATTAACTAGCTTCGCTATTGACAAAAACTGGGCCTTTGTCGGTCGTTTAACGCAAGATTTACAGCAAAGTAGAAGTTTAGAATCATATGCAGGCTTTCAATATGAAAGTTGTTGTTGGGCAGTACGTATTGCCTATCATCGCCATATTAACTCTAATTTAGATCCAGCGATTTCTGCTGAGGAGGGTCGAGAAGAGTTTGATACTGGCATTAGCATCAAGTTCATCATTAAGGGCTTAGATGGCAAGCAATCAGCCATAGGCACTCAAGAAATGTTTGATAAGAGCATATTTGGTTATAAACGCCCTTATCATTTACAAAATTAACTTAAAGAAATTAGCACCTTCGAAAATTATAAAATATAAAACAAGACCTAAATAATGAAAAATACCATTAAAACAATATTGTTAGTATCTAGCCTTATCGTTAGTGCTATACCCCCCGTTCACGCCAATGAGGAGTTACTCGATAGAGTAGCAGCCATAGTAAATGGCGGTGTAGTACTTGAATCTGAAGTTAATGATTTACTTGCCAGCATAAAACAACAAGCTAAAAGTAATAACCAAGAACTACCATCGGATAAAGCTTTACGTATTCAGGTGATGGATAAATTAATTAATGACAGCCTGCTTAGCCAAATGGGCCAGCGTATGGGTATCCAAATTAGTGATGCTCAGCTGGATCAGACCCTAAACAATATGGCTAAAGACGATAAAATGACTTTAACTCAATTTCGCCAAAAGGTGATTGATGAAGGTAGTAGCTATGAAAAATACCGGGAAAATGTCCGCACTGAGCTAATTTCTGGCGAAGTGAGCCGTAATAGTGTTCGACGCCGGATTTTCGTCTCACCACAAGAAATCGAAAACTTACTCAATATTATGAAAGAACAAAGTACTAATAATGTTGAATATCATTTAGGTCACATTTTAATTGAGTTCCCCGCTAATGCGAGTCAAGATGACTTAGCTGCAGCAAAAACTCGCGCCGGTAAAGTTGTTGAATTGCTCAATGATGGCTCTGACTTTGCCAAAATAGCCATCACCTCATCAGGTGATGCTAATGCTCTAAAAGGTGGTGATTTGGGTTGGAAAAATATTAATGAAATGCCGACACTTTTCTCTGAGTTAATTAACGAAAAGCCGAAAGGTACTATTGTTGGCCCTATCCGTACCGGCTTAGGCTTCAGCATAGTTAAAGTACTGGACATCCGAGGACGAAAAATTGTTGAAGTCGAAGAAGTAAAAGCACGTCACATATTAATTAAACCTTCGATCATTTTAAGTGATGCAAAAGCACAGGACCTACTGCAAGGTTTCTTAAACAAAATTAACGCTGGAGAAGCCACTTTTGAAGATTTAGCTAAAGAGCACTCTGAGGGCCCTACATCTGTACGTGGCGGTGATTTAGGCTGGGCAGATCCGACCAGTTACGATCCAGCCTTTAAAGATGCGTTAGCGACAATGAAAAAAGGCGAACTGCATAAACCATTCCGCTCATCTTTTGGCTGGCATATAATTCAGCTGAACGATCGTCGATTGGTTGATGCCACCTCACAAATGAATACAAACCGCGCTCATCAAATTCTCTTTAATCGTAAGTATGGCATGGAGAGTACTCGTTGGTTGAAAGAGACTCGAGATGAAGCCTACATTGAAATTTTCGAACAGGATAATAAGTAATGACTCTCCGCATTGCAATTACGCCCGGTGAGCCTGCAGGTATAGGTCCCGATTTAGTCATTAAAATCGCCCAGCAAGATTGGCCCGTAGAGATGGTAATACTTGCTTCAAAAGCATTACTATTAGAGCGTGCAAAAGTACTATCTTTGCCATTGACCATAATCGATTATGATCAGCATACTCCCGCAAGCCCACAAAAATCAGGAAGTTTGACCGTGCTTGATGTCGAACTGGCTGAGCCTTGTATCCCTGGGACATTAAACAGTGCCAACGGTGCTTATGTGGTAGAAACATTACGAATAGCCAGTGAAAAAAATATCTCTGGCGAATTCGATGCCATAGTTACTGGCCCAGTACATAAAGGCTTGATAAACAAAGCTGGCATTGCCTTTAGTGGTCATACTGAATACTTTGCTAATCAAGCTAATTGTACCGATGTGGTAATGATGCTGGCGACTGAAGGCTTAAGGGTCGCTTTAGTTACCACACATATACCGCTAGCTTATGTTGCTAAAGCTATAACGGCTGAACGTTTACAAAAAGTAACCCGTATTTTACACCAAGATTTACAAGATAAATTCGGTATTAAATCTCCTAAAATTTATGCCTGTGGCATCAATCCTCATGCCGGGGAAGACGGTCATTTAGGCCGTGAAGAAATTGACGTAATGGAGCCTGCCTTTGCCGAGCTTCGTGCCGATGGCATTGATATCATTGGTCCATTGCCTGCGGATACCATTTTTCAAGAAAAGTACCTTGTTGAAGCGGATGCTATTTTAGCCATGTACCATGATCAAGGCCTGCCCGTGCTAAAATATAAAGGCTTTGGCTCCTCGGTAAATATTACCCTTGGGCTACCTTTTATTCGCACTTCGGTCGACCATGGCACAGCACTAGATCTTGCTGGTACTGGTACCGCAGATTCAGGTAGTTTTATTGAAGCGATGCGCAATGCCATCAACTTAGCCAGTAACAAATAGATTAACAAAGAAAGAGTTATGAACGATAAAAAACATTTAGGTCACCAAGCCAAAAAACGCTTTGGACAGAACTTCCTCCATGATGATGCTGTGATCAGCGATATTGTCGATGCTATTAATCCCGAACCTGGTGAAAACCTTGTAGAAATTGGCCCTGGTTTAGGCGCATTAACTGAACCAGTTATTGAACGAGCTGGTAAGATATCGGTAGTCGAATTAGATAGAGATCTAGCCCATAGACTGCGCCACCATCCTTTTATAGCCGATGATTTAACCATCTATGAAACAGATGCCCTTAAATTTGATTTTTCTCAGTTAGCTAGCGAAGAAAAACCATTACGAATTTTTGGTAACTTACCCTATAACATTTCCACGCCACTGATTTTTCACCTACTGACTTTCAAAGATAAAGTGAAAGATATGCACTTTATGCTGCAAAAAGAAGTGGTTGAGCGTATGGCCGCAGGTCCTCATTGTAAAGCCTATGGTCGTTTATCAATCATGACTCAATACCAATGCCAAGTATTGCCTGTGATGGAAATTGGTCCGGAAGCTTTTAAACCCGCGCCGAAAGTTGATTCTGCCATTGTTCGTTTGATCCCGCACGAACATATTGCCAACCCTGTTAAAGATATCAAGGCCTTAAATACTATTTGTTTAGCAGCCTTTGGTCAGCGTAGAAAAACTATTCGAAATAGTTTTAAGAAACTAGTTAGCGTAGCGCAGCTAGCTGAATTAAATATTGATGCTAATTTACGACCTGAAAATTTAAGTATTGATGAATATATAAAGCTTGCCAACTTTATTGTTGATAACCCTCCAGAGGTTGCGCCAGTAAAAGAAAAAAGACACATGTCCAAAAGTAGGCTCGCTCAACGTGCGCAAAACGACTTAAAGAAAGACTCGGCCCCAGAAGCAGAGTAATACCAATTTGACTATTTTGTTCTCACTCAGAGCTTTTCATCGGTTTGAGAACAAATTGAATTTTTTTACATTATAGTTATTCTATATGAAAGTAAGTCAGTGCGGTTATCGAATCACTGAAAAACTCCCGAAGGGCGAGTACCTAATAAAAGATAAAGGCTTAAAACCTACGTTATTGATTATGATAAGGGAATAACTATTCTCTTCAATCAATACCTACCTCTAAGCCTTTTATCTCTCGCTGAGTGAAATGAAACTTAATCAAAGTGGTATAGCTTATGGCGATCTATCTGGTAGGTGATATACAAGGTTGCTTTAACGAATTAAAAGCCCTGCTAGTGCAAGTCAATTTTGATGACAAAATAGATACCCTCTACCTTGCAGGCGACTTAGTCGCTCGCGGTCCTGATTCTTTAAAAACCTTACGCTTTGTAAAATCTTTGGGTGAAAGTGCCAAAACTGTCTTAGGTAATCACGATTTACATCTATTAGCAGTTCATGCAGGCATTAAAAAAGCTAAAAAATCAGATCACTTAGCTGCACTATTGGCTGCTGATGATGTTGATGAATTGATGGACTGGTTAGCGGCGCAACCATTATTACAAAAAATACCTCATCTATATTCTCAAGAAAAACAGCAACCCATAACAAATGATGCCTACATGAGTCATGCTGGAATCTCCCCACAATGGCAACTAGCGGATGCGATAGAGCAAGCTCAGTTTGTTCACACTAAGCTTGCCAGTAATGAACGCAACACCTGGTTAGCACTTATGTATGGCGAAGAGCCTAATAGTTGGCAGCAAGCAAAAAGTGAAATTGACAAATTTCGCTTTAGTATTAATGCCTTTACCCGCATGCGTTACTGTTTTAGTGACGGTTCATTAGAATTTAACCAAAAAGAATCTCCGGATGATATTACTATGCCCGGCATAGTGCCATGGTATGAGTTATCAAAAACTATCAATAATACTGCTTGGGTTTTTGGCCATTGGGCTTCTTTAATGGGCCAATGCTCACACGCAAATATTTATCCCTTAGATACAGGCTGTGTATGGGGGAATCAATTGACCATGCTCCGCTGGCATGATAAAAAATACTTCAGTCAAGCGGCAATACTGTGCATATAGAATAATAAAGAATTTTATATAAGATAAAAGTAAAGAATCCATAGCGGATATATTCTCACTCAGTATAATGTTAGCTGTTGTTAGAAATAAAATTAAATATTTCCTATTGCGCGCCGATACAAGCTAAGCTTGATAAATATCAAAACAAATTAACGTATTAACTAGGCAAGTAGCCGACCAATTGGGTGGATTCTATGAATTTAACTGTAGCTGTAAAAATTATTGGTGGCTTTGCCATTATTTCAATTTTACTGGTAGTAATTAGTATCATATCGCTATCTAACTTAGATACTGTAAGCGAGGCCACTCAGCAACAAAATACTTTGGCAATTCCAACCCTTAAAGCCAGTAATAAGCTTGCCCTTGAATTGAGCCAAATGAGTAATTTAACTTTAAAAGGCTACTATCAAACAGATCTTAATCTGTTAGCTGGGGAGCTTAGAGATTATAAGAAAATCAATAGTCTTTTCTCAAAAGAATTATCAGAACTAAAAAATATTGTCGCTAAAGAGCAAAATTTATTAGCCAACTTGGGACAGGTAGACAAACTTTCTGCTAATTTTCATAGTGCTGGCCTTGGCTTATTTAGTAGCCATAAAACAAGTATCGAACAACTGCAACACTTAATAGAAAAAATAGATACTTTAGAAGAGCATGCTGATGACACCGTGATGTTACTTTTAGATTTAGCGGATCATGACTTAGCAGATACCAAACTTCAGCGTGCTATTAGTTTAAGCGAGCATTTAGAAAACCAATTTAACTCCATAGTATCTTCAGCATTTGAATACCGAGATATCCTCGATGTAAGTACCGCCAAACTCATCGAAAGTGAGCTTTCTCGCAGCCTAAGTGAAGCCCAAAAATCTGTAGACGATATTATCACTGAATTAGATACCCATGATATCGGTGACATTTCACAGCAAGTGGGCCTTGCATTTAACGAAATTCAATCACTTTTATCACGCGAAAATGGAATTATTGCTCATAAAACAGCGCAACTTACCGCCAATAAAAAGGCCGCACGTATGCTCAAGCAAGAAGGGCTATCGGCTAAACAAGTTAATACCGCTTTAGAGAAGCAAATTGAATTGGCTAATCAAACCACCATCAAAGCCAGTCAATTGATTGAAGACTCAGTGAGTAATGGTAATACCCAAACAACGGTTATCATGCTTATCTCTATTGTTGTCGCCCTATTTATTGCTAGAGCAACGCTTATCGGTATTACTCGCCCACTAGCTCGTGTTAATGAAATGCTTAATACTGTTGCCTCTGGTGACCTTTCAATGAAACTTGATGAAAGTGGTAATGATGAGTTTGCCCAGCTATCCAGAAACTGTAATTTATTAATTGATAGTTTACGTAACCTGATTGAAAGTATTGTTAATCGCTCAGCTCAACTTGCTGCAGCTGCTGAACAAACCTCTGCAGTAACCGCGCAAAGTACCACCGCTATTGAAGAACAACGTAATCAAGTAGAACAAGCTGCCTCTGCCACTACCGAAATGAGCAGCACAGCTCAGAGTGTACTGGCAAGTGCTAATGACGCCTTAGGCGAAATAAAGCATGCCGATGACGAGGCCGAACGTGTTAAAGCTATTTCAGCCAGAAATCGCCAGACAATAGAACTATTAGCCAGTGAGGTTGACTCAGCATCTCAAGTTATCAATCAACTACAACAAGACAGTGCTTCAATCGGTGGGATATTAGATGTTATCCGTGGCATTGCCGAACAAACGAACCTTCTAGCATTGAATGCGGCTATTGAAGCAGCCCGTGCAGGTGAACAAGGAAGAGGCTTTGCCGTTGTTGCTGATGAAGTACGAACTTTAGCAAGTAGAACGCAAGAATCTACTTCAGAAATTCAAACCATGATAGAAGCGTTGCAAACAGGTGCAGGTAAAGCGGTAACAGTAATGGATGCTGGTAAAGCTAAAGCCAGTGAATGTGTGAGCCAAAGTGAAGAGGCAGATCAAGCATTAGAAACCATAACTCACGCTGTGCACGAGGCATTTGATCGTAGTTCACAAATAGCTACAGCAGCCGAAGAACAAAGTGTTGTCGCCCATGAAATCAGTGAGAACCTTGAATCTATTGTAACGATTGCAGAACAAACTACGGCTGGCTCGCAACAAACTGCAGCATCAAGTAGTGAAGTTGCTCGTTTAGCGGAAGAACTGCAACAATCGGTGCAAGAGTTTAAATTATAAGGATAAATATAAGCTGCAAGTATAATCTTCTAGTTTACTTGCAGCTTAAATCACACTTATGGTTGACATATGACGCGCTAACTATATAATGCCCCCAGCTTGAAGTTAGTTTATTTTTTTGTACACCATTTCGATGTTATCTCATGCTTACCTTAGATAAGATATCTGTAACACGTCCTGATTTATAAGTAATAGCAACTCTTTTTAGCAAACCCGCTAGCTATTTTGCATTAAGCAAATTGGCAGCACAATTACTCTTAAATATTTATAGGATACATTATGTCTA
>JALJPA010000074.1 GCA_022969215.1 Colwellia sp.
TTGGCAATCAGTGTAGCGAAGTTAGCGAATAGTAGCGAGCTATATTGTACTTCAAGGGTACTGTAAAAATAAACAGCAGATAACAACAACTGGCCCTAAATGGTGGTATACTTTTGCTTTTTATTTTGCACCACTATCTACCTCATTAGATAATGCCACCTCAAGAAAGGCTTTTAACCCTATGGACGTTTCAGAATTACTCGACTCTCTTAATGATAAGCAGCGTGAAGTCGTTGCCGCCCCTAAGCAAAATATGCTTATTTTGGCTGGCGCAGGTAGTGGTAAAACTCGAGTTTTAGTGCAACGTATAGCCTGGTTAATGCAAGTCGAAGGGGTTTCCTCACACAGCATATTAGCAGTTACCTTCACCAATAAGGCGGCGGCAGAAATGCGTGCTCGTGTTGAGCAAGTAGTCGATGGCAATACTCATGGTATGTGGATTGGTACCTTCCATGGTTTAGCGCATCGTTTGTTACGCATGCATTTTCAAGAAGCTAATTTACCGCAAAGCTTTCAAGTATTAGACAGTGATGATCAATTACGTCTAATCAAAAGAATCGTTAGGTCGCTAGAACTTGATGAGAAAAAATGGCCTCCTAAGCAATTTGTTTGGTATATAAATGGCAAGAAAGATGAAGGGCTACGCCCACAGCATATCGATGCCCAGTTTGACCCAACAGAAGAATTGTTTGTTAAAGTTTATAAAGCTTATCAAGAGACCTGTGATCGTGCTGGCTTAGTCGATTTTGCTGAACTATTACTACGCGCTCATGAATTATGGTTGAAAAACCCTGAGTTGTTAGAGCATTACCAACAACGCTTTGGTCATATTTTGGTGGACGAATTTCAAGATACCAACGCCATTCAATATGCTTGGCTAACCATGCTAGGTAAAGCGCGCAGTAAGGTAATGATTGTTGGTGATGATGATCAATCTATTTATGGCTGGCGTGGTGCAAAAATAGAAAATATCGAGCGATTCTTAAAAGAATATGAAGGTGCTAAAACTATTCGTCTCGAGCAAAACTATCGCTCAACCGCCAATATCTTAACTGCTGCCAACCAATTGATTAGCAACAATACTAACCGTATGGGTAAAGAGTTGTGGACCGATGGTGAGGCCGGTGAAAAGATCTCGATTTATACAGCTTTTAATGAAATAGATGAAGCGCGCTTTATCGCCGGACGTATTAAACAATGGCGTGATGATGGCGGCAAGCTTGATGAAATAGCGATACTGTATCGCTCTAATGCGCAATCACGTTTACTTGAGGAAGCATTATTACAAGGGCAATTGCCATATCGTATCTATGGTGGTCAACGATTCTTCGATCGACAAGAAATCAAAGATGCCCTTGCTTACCTGCGGATTATTAATAACCGTGATGATGATGCTGCCTTTGAGCGTATTATTAATACGCCAACCCGTGGCATTGGTAATCAAACCTTATCTTTAGTTAGAGATGCTGCCCGGGGTATGGAAGTAACAATGTGGCAGGCATGTCAGCAAATGTTAAAAGCAGAGCAGCTTAAGGGTAGAGGCGCTAAAACGATTACTGCCTTTATCCAGCTTATTGAGCAATTAGAAGATGATACCGAGAATTTAGACCTTGATCAGCAAGCTAACTTTATCATTAATAATAGTGGCTTAAAGGCCATGTACCAAGCTGAAAAGGGTGAGCGTGCCGCGCAACGCATAGAAAACTTGAATGAGCTGGTTACCGCCTGTCAAACCTTTGAAAGTGATCCTGAGTTAGTCGAAGAGCAAACACCATTAACCGCCTTTTTAACCCATGCAGCATTAGAGTCAGGTGAGTCACAAGCTGACGAGTTTGAAGCGGCAGTACAGTTAATGACTATGCATTCGGCCAAGGGGCTAGAGTTTCCTTTAGTCTTTATTGCTGGACTTGAAGAAGGTATGTTCCCATCACAACAATCGGTTGAAGAAATAGGGCGCTTAGAAGAAGAGCGCCGTTTGTGTTATGTCGGCATGACAAGGGCAATGCGTAAGCTATACTTATGCCATGCTGAAAGTCGTCGCTTATATGGGCAAGAAAAAAACCATAAAGCTAGTCGTTTCTTACGTGAATTACCTGAAGATTGTATTGAAGAAATTCGTATGCAGTCGCAAGTGAAACGCCCGAGTAAAGTCGGTAGGTTCTCTAACACATTTACCCTTGAAACCTTTGAAAATACAGGATTTAAGTTGGGTCAACAGGTTAAACATGCTAAGTTTGGTGAAGGTGTCGTACTAAACTATGAAGGTAGTGGTGCACAGTCGAGAATTCAAGTGAATTTTGCAGATGTTGGTAGTAAGTGGCTGGTGGTTGAGTATGCCAATTTACAATCTGTCTAAGGAAGCTCTATTGAACTTAGTCTAGGCTAACTTGGCTTGAGTTAGCCTAGCACTGTGCCTTAGTGAATATTCAGCATTGAACCTAATTTCCATAACGTAGCCGATTTAAACCCTAAGGTATTGTAATGTCTCAGAGACTATTAGTAATAGAAGACAGTAAACCTATAGCGACCGTTATCAAGCAGATAGCCCGCTCATTGAAGTTTGAGGTGGTCATTGCCACTAACTTGGCTGAAGTAGAGAATATTTTATCTACTGATACTGATTTTTTCGCCGCGACCATAGATTATGCCCTACCTGATGCGCTTGATGGTGAAGCAATCGCTTGTGTGTTATCTCATGGTATTCCCGGCGTAGTGATGACGGGTAAAATGGACGATGAAACACGTAAAAAAATATTATCACAGCCTGTTATTGATTATATTCCCAAAGAGAATAGCCAAGCCTTTTTATATCTGAAACGTATTTTACATTGGCAGCAAACCAATGATCAAAATACCATTTTAGTGGTTGATGACTCGTCGGCAGCGCGCAATCATATTGTTGAATTGTTAAAGCGTCGTAACTTTACTGTGGTAACGGCTAATAATGGCGTGCAGGCACTAGAGAAGCTAACTCAGCATAAAAATATTAAAATGGTGATTACCGATTTAGAAATGCCAGTAATGGATGGTATTGAACTCACCAATGAAATTCGCCGTATTTATACGCGCGAGCAATTAGCCGTGATAGGTATTTCCGGTGCAAGTAACGGTATTCATTCAGCGCGCTTTATCAAAAATGGTGCCGATGACTTTTTACGCAAACCCTTTTGCCCAGAAGAGTTTTATTGTCGTATTACTCAAAACATCGAAAGTTTGAATAATATCGCCAAAATTCAGCATGCCGCCAATACGGATTATTTAACGGATCTTGCTAACCGTCGAGCCTTTTTTCGCAATGCAGAGCCACGCATTAAGGAATATGTAAGTAAAAAAGTACCTTATTGTTTAGCGATGATCGATATCGACTTCTTTAAGAAGGTAAATGATAGCTACGGCCATGATGCTGGTGATCAGGTATTAAAAGTAGTGGCACTTTATATGCGCAAGCATTTTGGCGCTGGCCTTACCGCACGTTTGGGTGGTGAAGAGTTTGCGGTGTTATTGCATGGTTTAGATACAGACAACTTATATAACAAGTTAGATGACTTTAGACGAGAAATTGCCGTATCGACAATCCCGGTAGGTGATACACCAATATCAATCACCTTAAGTTTAGGTGTGGTTTTTGATAGTCATGAGGTGTTCGCTAAACAGTTGAATGAAGCGGATAATGCGCTGTATTTAGCAAAAGAGAATGGTCGTAATCAAGTGGTCATTTCAGGAGCTGAACTCGAAGATTAGTTAATCTGTTGATAAAGAAAGAATGAAAAAAACGCTTTTTCTCCTACTGAGAATGAGCGTTTTTTTTGCTGGTAATTAAAGTGCTAGCGTTAAGCTCGTTTTCTCAATGAATCCACGCTATAGAGTATTAAGGCTGCCCAGATGAAAACAAAGGTGATCAGTTCAGCACTTTTCATGGTTTCCTGATAATAAAAAGTTGCCAATAAAAACATAATACTGGGTCCCAAATATTGAAAAAATCCTAAAGTCGATAAAGCCAACCGTTTTGCTGCCGCAGTAAAAAACAGTAAAGGCGCGGTAGTGACTACGCCTGCCATGATCAAAGTGAAATTCAAGTTAGTGGTATTTAACGCCATATTACTGGTACTACTTTCAACAAAGAAAAACCAATAAATTAAGGCTATTGGCAGCATTAACAGTGACTCAATAAATAAGCCAATAAATGAATTTACCGGCAGTTTCTTTCTTATTAAGCCATAAATGGCAAACGTACTGGCAAGAGCCAGTGAAATCATGGGCAAAGTACCTAATGCGACCAGTTGCACCAATACGCCAGTAAAAGCTAAACCTACCGCTATTAATTGATTTCGACGTAAGCGTTCGTGAAAAAACAACATGCCGAGGACAACATTAAAGAGAGGGTTAATGTAGTAACCTAAGCTGGCATCAAGCAAATGGTTATTGTTAATGGCCCAGATAAAAAGAAACCAATTCACCGCGAGAAAGCTAGCCGATAAAGACAGTAACAGTAATACCTTTGGCTGACGGAAAACAGCAACCAGCTGCGACCATTTCTTCATAGCGACAATCATCACCAGCAAA
Organism: Colwellia sp.; assembly: GCA_022969215.1. Taxonomy (GTDB): domain Bacteria; phylum Pseudomonadota; class Gammaproteobacteria; order Enterobacterales; family Alteromonadaceae; genus Colwellia. The sequence goes on from JALJPA010000074.1 coordinate 4,564, forward strand.
AATAATGCTGACCAAATAACCCTATGCATTAATATTTCACCGGGCTCAATTTCGCTGAGTAATTTAAAATAAATTGGTGCAAAGCCCCATAGCAGATATGCGCATAACGCACTTACAGCGCCGTTACGATTGCTATTGGCTTCAAGTTGAGCAGAAGTTGTTGTACTCATGAGTTAATCATTCCAGGGGCAAGATATAGGAAAGGCGGGATAATAACATGACCTGAAGTGGTGTCAGTAGTAAAAACTCAGTAGTCACTGCTCGGACTGTAAACTTGTCAATACTGCTATTGTAAGCTTTTCTATTAGGAACAGAGGATTGCAGCCAAGTTAAAAATATATTTTTCAGTACTAGGTTTTCACTGCACCGCTGAGTTAAAATGGCGTTATTACTCCTAAGAAAATTAGTCGATACCTTCTTGAATTCCCCAGTAGCCAATACAGCAGCCAGTGCAGAAATCAGCAGCCAAGCTAGTACAGCAATCAATGCCGAAGTTAGTAGCCAAGCCGGTACTGAAAATATGGCCTTATTGCTCGATACCTTAAAGCACCATTTTGGTTATGAGAGTTTTCGTGCCGGGCAAGCTGAAATTATAAATAACCTGCTACAAGGGCGAGACTCATTGGTATTAATGCCTACCGGTGGTGGTAAGTCGTTATGTTACCAACTGCCGGCGATACTATTACCAGGGGTTACTATCGTTGTGTCGCCGTTAATTGCCTTGATGAAAGATCAAGTAGACGGCTTAACGCACCAAGGCATATCGGCGGCGTTTATAAACTCTAGTTTAGAGCAAAGCGAGATCAGTGATATCTTTGCTCGCTTAGGGCGAGGGGAAATCAAGTTACTGTATGTAGCACCGGAACGTTTAACTAATTATTACTTTTTACAAAGCTTAAGCCAACTGCCATTGAGCCTATTTGCCATTGATGAGGCGCATTGTATTTCTCAGTGGGGTCATGATTTTCGGCCGGCTTATACAAAATTACAGTGTTTAAAACAGAACTTCCCGACAGTACCCGTGATGGCATTAACTGCTACGGCGGATGTCACTACGCGTAAAGATATATTAAACCAGTTGGCGCTGCCTGATCCTTATATTCACCTCGATAGCTTTGACCGACCTAATATCCGTTTTACCCTAGCGCCGAAATACAACGGCGAAAAGCAGCTATTGGGTTATATCAAGAAAAGGGCAGAAGATAGCGGTATTATTTATTGTAATAGTCGTTGGCAAGTAGAGAAATTGGCGAAGTATTTAGCCGCCTGTGGCATTAATTGTGCCGCCTACCATGCGGGTTTAGAAAACGAAATTCGCTCCATAGTACAAGAAGGCTTTACCAAAGATAATATTCAAATAGTTATCGCTACCGTTGCCTTTGGCTTGGGTATTAATAAACCAAATGTGCGTTATGTTATCCATTATGAGCCACCACGTACTTTAGAGTCTTATTATCAAGAAATTGGCCGTGCTGGGCGCGATGGTTTAGACGCCGAAGCGTTATTTTTGGTTGATGAGAAAGATGTCGCTCGTATTAAAAAACGCATTAGTGAAGGCGATAACCCTGAGCGAGTGAATGTTGAAATGCAACGTTTTGCCGCTATGGACGCTTTTATTGACGCACAAACTTGTCGCCGACAAGTGGTACTGAATTATTTTGCTGAATATACCGAAAAAGGCTGTGGCAACTGCGATATTTGTCTCGACCCACCGAGTCAGTTTGATGGCACCATAGAGGCACAAAAAGTATTGTCATGTGTTTATCGTATCAAGCAACAAGGTGATATTAACCATGTTATTGCGGTATTGCGCGGCGAACTCAGCGATAAAATTAAACAATTAGGCCACGATAAAGTTTCTACTTTTGGTTTAGGCAAGGGTAAAACAGCCGGTTATTGGTACTCAATTATTGGTCAGCTAATACACTTGGGCTATTTGCAGCAAGATATCGAACAACAATCTATTTTATGTTTAACACAAGCTTCAGGAGTGGTGTTAAAAGCAGAAGAGCCATTGATGTTAGCGAGTCCACGTCTGCAAAAAGCTAGTTATTGGCAACAAAAAAGCCCACAAAAAAGTTATGACCGCGCTTTATTCGCCAAATTGCGAGAATTGCGCAAAGGTATTGCTGATGGCGAAGATATTGCGCCTTTCATTGTCTTCAATGATGCCACCTTATCTGAATTGGCGCGGGTAAAACCGAAAACTTCAAGGGAAATGCTCAGTATTAGTGGTATAGGGGAAGTGAAATTATCCCGTTATGGCCAGCCATTTTTGGCCTTAATTAAAGAACATAACTAAGCGGCATCGCTAAGGAACATAGCTAAGACATTAGCTAGATCACTTGAAGTATTTATGAATAAAATTTTACTAACCTTATTGTTAACCTTGATAACAACTAATATCAGTGCAAAAACTAATAATTATGGCAATGCGACAGTTGCCGAAGTAACCAGTATTTATGATGGTGATACTTTTAGAGCTAACATTATAGGCTTCCCAACGATTGTTGGTGAACATATGTCGATCCGAATTAACGGTATAGATACCCCTGAATTACGTGGCAAATGTCCTCGAGAGAAAGCGCAAGCAAAGCTCGCTAAGCAATTTACCGTTAGGCACTTACGATCGGCTAAACGCATCACCCTTAAAAATATCAAGCGTGGTAAATATTTTCGCTTAATTGCCGATGTGTATGTTGATGGTGTTAATTTAGCTGAACAGTTAATTAAGAATAATCATGCGGTTGAATACCAAGGCAAAACGAAAAAGAACTGGTGTAATTAACCTGGGTTCTGGATAAATTGTTACTAGTAAAGAGCATAAAAAAGCCACTGAACTTAAATAAGTTAGTGGCTTAGTATTATAGAAAACTGGGCGAGCCTAGGACATTGAAGAAAAACTATTCTTTGTCAGCTGCTTCAGTTTGCTCTGTTTTTTTCTCTTGAGCTTGTTCCTGCTCTTTTTTATCATCATGGCCTTCGCCACCACAACCACCGCAACAACCCATAATTTACTCCAGTTCAATTAGTCTTGTTGGGATAGTACCTGAGTGATTTGCTCAGGTACTTGATCGAGATCAGCTTTACTCATATAAGATAAAGGTTAATTTAAATCTCTATTAACCGCTAAACCTCATGATTTAGGTAAAGCAGTAAAGCCCATGTTGAACAGGGTAAAAGCATAGATATCAGCGTACTGCTCAATAGTTTTAGATACTGGCGTACCAGCGCCATGTCCGGCATTTGTTTCAATGCGGATTAATGTCGGCGCATTACCTGCTTGTTTGGCTTGTAACTCAGCAACAAACTTAAATGAATGTGCAGGCACTACCCGGTCATCATGATCACCTGTAGTTACCATAGTTGCAGGATAGCTAACACCGGCTTTAACATTATGAACTGGCGAGTAACCCTGTAAGTACTTGAACATTTCTTCACTTTGCTCAGCAGTACCGTAATCGTATGCCCAACCTGCACCCGCAGTGAAGGTATGGTATCTAAGCATATCTAATACACCAACGGCTGGTAAGGCTACCTTCATTAGATCAGGACGCTGCGTCATAACAGCACCGACTAATAAACCACCATTAGAGCCACCATTAATGGCTAAGTAATCACTCGAAGTATAGTCTTGCGCAATTAAGTATTCACCCGCAGCAATAAAGTCATCAAAAACATTTTGTTTGTCTAACTGAGTACCTGCTTTATGCCACTTCTTACCGTATTCACCACCGCCACGTAAGTTAGCAACCGCGTAGATACCGCCTTGCTCTAACCATACTGCGCGAGAAACACTAAATCGTGGTGTTAAGCTAATGTTGAAGCCACCGTAACCATATAAAATAGTTGGGTTTTTACCATTCAGTTCAAGACCTTTTTTATAGGTAATGATCATAGGTATCTTGGTACCATCTTTTGAAGGGTAGAATACTTGTTTTGACTCATAAGCAGCACTATCAAATTTAGCGCCAGACTTACGGTAAACATCACTATTACCTTTGTCTATATTGTAGCTATAGATGGTACCTGGCGTTTTGTAGTTACTAAAAGAGTAATACAAGGTAGTTTCATCTTTACTACCTTCAAGCGCTGAAGAGCTACCAACACCGGGTAAGTTGATTTCACGTACTTGTTTACCTTGATAGTCATACTGGTAAACTTTCGAAATGGCATCAACCATATACTCAGTAAAAAAGTAACCACCGCCTGTTGAAGCGCTTAATACATATTCTGTTTCAGCAATAAAGTCAGTCCAGTTTTTGCTTGCTGGCGCTTTAGCATTTACTGTAACAATTTTCTTATTCGGCGCATTTAAGTTAGTCACTAAAAAGAGCTTGTCACCTTCATTTTCAAGCACATAGGTATCAGCATCAAAGTTATCAATAATGGTGACTAATGGGCTATTTGGCTTGCTTAAATCTTTAAGGTAAAGATCATTACCTGAAGTTGATTTTGCACCAGAGATAAGTAAGAAGCGGTTATCTTCGGTAACATCACCACTAACGTAACGACGTTTTTGCTCTGCAGTATTACCAAAAATAATTTTATCGCTTTTCTGTGCTTGACCTAAAGCATGGTAATAAAGCTTATGTTGATCGGTTTTGGCTGATAACTCACTGCCTTCTGGCTTGTCATAACTTGAGTAGTAAAAACCTTCGTTTTTAAACCACGAAATGCCAGAGAATTTAACGTCAACGAGTGGTGCTTCTAGAACTTGCTTAGTTTCAACATCAATAATGATGATTTTACGCCAGTCACTACCGCCTTCAGAAATAGCATAAGCGGCAATTGAACCATCTTTTGAGAAGCTAAGCTGTCCCATTGAGGTGGTGCCGTCTTCACTGAAAGTGTTTGGATCTAAAAATACTTCCGCTTTGCCACCGTCTTTTTGACGATAAACCACATACTGGTTCTGTAGACCATCATTTTTATAGAAATAGGTATAGTTACCTTCTTTAAAAGGTGCACCTACTTTTTCGTAGTTCCATAATTCAGCTAAACGAGACTTAAGCTCATCGCGGTAGGGTATTTGTGCTAAGTAATCAAAAGTTACTTTGTTTTCCGCTTCAACCCAAGCACCGGTTTCTTCACTACGATCATCTTCTAACCAACGGTATGGGTCAGCAACATCAGTACCGAAGTAATTATCAACCACGTCACCTTTATGAGTGGTAGGGTAAGTGACATTTTGTTGCGTTGCGGCAATAGTATCTACCGACTTTTCGACACTGTTACCAGTACAACCTGCTAATACGCTAGTAACCAAGATACTGGTCATGAAAAGGCTTTGTTTGTTCATTTGAGTCTCGCTTGTTGAAGTGAGTATTACGCAGCTACAGCTGATTATCCGGTAAGCACTCGGTAGTTACGGGATATTTAGCTAGTACTTAGCCACATATTGACATTTAGTTTACAAATCGCTTAGCAGTGTAGCAGAAGAGAGTTGAGCAAGACTATGGCTTACCTCATTGAAAGATGAGGCAAGCGGCAGCATTTTGTTACAGGGTGTTACTGGTTATTGTGAGAGGATAAAATTAGCGGTTTTCTAGGCGATTAAAGTCGAGTAGTCCGGCCGAGCTTGCTTGATTGCTTTTATACCAAGCATGTAATTTATCGGCAAATGTCCAGAATTGTGGATTTGTTCGGCGAATAGCGAATTTATCTTTATGCTTGCGGTAATCTTGCTCTGTTTCTATGGCAATAAAGCTGGCAACAAATTCAGCGAGTTGTGTTTGTTCAACCTTAAAGAAGGCATTGGGGTAGGTGCCAACAATACCGCGTAAAATGGCTAGATTATCTTCTGCCGGTAGACGTCTATTTTGTTCAGAAAATAAGTGCGCGACATTACTGTGCGCTGAATTATTGATCAAACTATAAGCTTGTAATTTATCTCCATTTTCTACCATGACATAGCTTACTTGCGGTAATAAGGCGACGCTTGTTCCGGGCATACTTGCTAGGTCTGCTATAAGTTTATCGCTAGCACTCAGTGGTAATGACGTGAGGTTAAACGGGTTCACTTGGCTATTTTTGGTGTAACTAGCGACGAATTGAAAAAGCTCTTTTTTCGGGTTGTTTGTTTGGTAGTTGAGGCCTGTTTCAGGTAATTGATAGAAATCATCTGAGAAAATATAATCTTTAACAGCATCACTGGTGTCTCGATACCAATATTCATGCACTGCTTTACGTTGGTTTTTAGGCAGTAAACTTATGAAATTACCTTCTGCCTCCATACGTAAAAAGTCCATATACAAACGGGTTTTTAATTGATGACCAACATTACCGTAAACATCAAAACCTGCCACTAACAAATAATGGATACGCTCTAATATTGGGTAGCTTATTAGCCAAGCGGTTTTAGGTGTCGGGCCAATAAAACCCTGTAATACCGAGGCACTGTCAAAGTGTCTAAATATGGTTAAGCTGGCATTGGGGTTGCCATCTCCTGACCAAATCAAATCGAGATTAAGTGCATTTTTAAGGTTCAATTTTTCCACATAAGCGACTTTGTTTTTCACATAGTCTTGCTGGCGTTGAGAATATTGGCGCCAGTATAATATTGACATGGCTTTATCGCTGGTTGCTGCCGGTAACTGCAACAAATCAGCATTGGCATTAATAAAATCATCGCTAGGGTAGTTATCAAAATTATTTGGGTTGAGGAAAAATACCCAAAAGTTGTCTTCAATAACATTTAAAGCTATTTGACCACGACAAACCGGACCCTTGATAAAGTTCATGATGGAGAACTGTGCCTGATCTAATAAAAATTGATAGCGAGACTTAGCTGGCAACGCCTGAAAAGTTTTAAAAGGGTTAGCAGCATTTTTAAGTTGGTAATCTGGTAGCGTATTCACGGTATAGGAAGGTTGATAAAATAGCGCTTTGATACGAGACAATTTATCTTCGCCAAAGGGGTAGGGCATATGGCGCTTAGCAATAATGGTATCGTTATGTTTGATTAGTCGATAAAAAACTTCTGGTTTATTCACTAGGGCATCATTACGGCCATCGGCAAAGGGGGAATCAAAAGGTCGTCGGGTAGTAATAACCGCGATTTTTTCGCCACTGGCGGTAGTTGAGCGCACCAGTTTGAAATAATTTTTTTGTGCCTTATCAAAATATAAATTGGCTAGGTATAAGTGTTCATATAAATAACGAGCGATCAGCTGCTCTTTTGCCGAAGTACCATTAAGTAATTTCTCCCAACGGTTTATCATTTGTTGTTCTGCGCTGGTCGGCGGTGTCGTCGCTGGCATAATTGCGCCTTGGGCTAACCAAGTCGTTAATTTAGTATGTTCTTGCTCTGATAATCCAGGCAAAGCATAAGGCATACCACCAAGCGGGAAGTTACTCTTGTATTGCTCAAATTCTTCAATGGTTGGGCACTGTTGGCTTCTATCGAGTGAAACATCGAAGCTGTCATTCAGTAATGCTTCATTAGGTAATGGATGCTGTTTTTTTAGTTGTAACATTTGATAGATTAAACTGGCTTGAGTATTGGCCTGTTCGATTTGTTGGCGCTCATTAAGTACAGGAAAAAATCCTTGCTGGCGCAGTGGCGTTAGGCTCTCACTATTCAATTCAGTTAACTTACTTAAACTATCGCTAATATTGGCGGTAAGTAAACGTTCACCACTATAAACTATGGCCTTATTGGCACCGCGCTCAATACCGGCGCGGCTTTCCATTTTTAACTGGCAAGGAGCATCGTAACAGCCGTGACAAACAACACAGCGGTTTTCGATAATGGGCTGTATTTGTTGATTAAAGTGTATTGCTTGCGCTGTGGTCGCCTTTGGCTGGCTTAGCCTATTTTCGACATGACTAGGCCCATATAATTTATCAAATTCCATTACACCTAAAGTGGCACAACCAGAAAGAAATAGAAAAACAAATAGCCATTGAAACTTACCCATGAGAAACCTTAACTTGCAGAAATGTATACATATGCTGTTAAGTTTAAGCTATGTTGATGAATACTGTAAAGATTGTAACCAGTATTTATCAACATTGAATGGGCTTATTATTAAGTATTAGTAGCGGTTTCTTAGCGCTGGGATATCAGTGTGATATTGCACAAACTCGACTTCATAACCATCAGCATCAAGAAAATAAATGTTCTCTCTATACTCATCTGGCGTACCGTCTTTATGAATGGCGAAGCCTGCTTGTGTTATCCGCGCTATGGTGCCTTTTAGGTCACTGGTGATATAAGCGAAATGCGCTAAGCCTACTTGATGACCGGTTAAGTCTCTATTGTCACCAACGCCATTATCGGCAAAGGCAATATATTGATAATCATCACCAAAATGCAACCAATTTCTAGGCTTTCCTGACCATTCGCCTTTGTCACCACCACGTACGTGCCAGTGTGGAAAAGCGGCGCGGTAAAAAGCTAAACTTTTTTCTATATCGCTAACAACTAAGTTAATGTGTTCTAAAGTGATCATTGTGCTCTCCTTTACGTTTAAACGTATGCTTTTTATAGTAGTTTATTTGTTTATGCTTGGTATGATTTCTCAACTCGCCATGGTGGATTTAAACGATTTTCTCCTGCCCAATAGAGCTTAATTTTATTGCCGCTAGGATCACGTAAGCTTGCTTCACGCCATAGATAGCTTTGCTCAGTTGGTAATTGTTCAAAATGAATACCTCGTTGTTGGACCTCGGCAACCCATGCATCTAATTCTTGATGTTCAAAGTAGATGACAGCACCATTTTGACTATTGCTATCAGGTAAGTCAGCTGCAAGACTTAATGAAAAACTTGCACCATCATCTGGGCAGGCGAAGCGCGCATAGTGTGGGGTATCAACAATTTGTAAAAAGCCTAAACGGCGATAAAATTCAGTACTTATTTCCATATCTCTCACAGGTAAGGTTACTTGATTTAAATTCATAATGACTCCTTTGTGATCTACTTTAGGTTAAGTGATTTTAATTTACTGATTCAGTTACATACCGTAAGGGTATAAATGTTCGTTGTGATAACTGTTGCCTTGCAAACTATCACGTAATTTTTTCATTGCTTGGCTGTAGTGAAAAAGAGTATGTAAGCTATAACCGATACGATGACGAATACTTTTATCTCTAGTGGTTATCTGTTCAGTTTCAATATTATTGTTATTTAATATTTCTTCAACATTTCTAATAATTAGGTGATCGGGAATAGCAACCAACTTGTTATTTGAAAAGGCATTCATGCGTAATTCAGCGATAGGGTAAGCGCCGCTAATACCATTAACTACAGATACCAGCAGTACAGGTTTATGTCCTATATCAGTGGCTTGCGCCATCATCAACAAATTTTTCAATAACGGCGAGGCTGTACCGCCCCATTCCGGGGTAATAAGTATTAAGGCATCCATCACTTGTAATTGCGCATTAATGGCCAGCCAATCACTATCATCTTGTTGTTTACTTATCTCTTCACCATCCCACATGGGCAGGCGCTGTTTACATAATTCAATATGTCGAACGGCACTAAATTGACTACTGTTGTCAGCTAGGTAGTTAGCAACTTTAGCGCTTTGTGATTGCGTGCGTTGACTGGCACTGATAATAACTAAATTCATCACAATTCTTTCCCTGTATTAAGTAAAGCTTTTTATTTATTTAATAAGGTAAACACTTTACTAAAGAAAATCAAGTAAAATATAAACAAAAAACTTTACTTAATATTGTGCTGGACGATGAAATCGTGCTGAAAATGGGTAATAATGGCGTTATACATAACCTTTCGGTCGGAGATCTAATGAAGACTCATGAAAAAATAATTCAGCTATTAAAGACCCAAGGGCCGTTAACGGCAAAAATATTGGCGAGTGAATTGGGTCTTACCACCATGGGTGTGCGCCAGCATGTACAAGGCTTGGAAGATTCGGGCGATGTGGTCTTTAAAGATGAAAAAGCAGCTCGTGGTAGACCGACACGGTCTTGGTCATTAACGGATAAAGGCAATAGTCACTTTGCTGACCGCCACGATGAATTAACCGTGCAGTTACTGGATTCTGTAATCACTTTATTTGGTGATGATGGTATGGAAAAACTGATCAGTCATCGAGAACAAACGGCGATGGTAAACTATCGATTAGCACTGGCCGATCGCTTTGGTATTGAAGAAAAGTTAAACACCTTAGCTAAACTGCGTAGTGATGAAGGGTATATGGCGACGGTAGAACAACATGACGGTATATATTGGTTAATGGAGAATCATTGTCCTATTTGTGCTGCGGCAACTAAGTGTTTAAGTTTCTGTCGCTCAGAATTACAGATGTTTCAAACCTTGATGAGTGAAGTTGCAGAGGTCAGTCGCGAAGAACATATTATCGATGGAGCAAGGCGCTGTGCGTATAAGGTAACTCCAGTTTAGTAGCAATAAACCTTGTCGCCGTAAACCTTAATGAATTCGTTAAAAGTACTCATTGATAGTCATCAACTCCGTGCTTTCTAGGCTTAGCACTGTTAGTTTTTACAAAACTCTGTAAAAGCTGCCGACTCATTAGCAAATTTTTGTTCTTTCGCTAAAAGCCAAGGGCGTTCACACCGTTTGGTGCTACTACACCAAGCGTAACCTGCGGAGTTTTTACAGCCGTGTTGGTCTTGGTCATTACCAACTAAATTCAATATACTGAAAACAGTTTTACCTTCTTTAATGGTAGTCAGCACTTTATTGTTTTTAATCTCAGTAACATCTTGCTTTAGCGGATTATTCTCAATAATTACAAAGTCCGCTAGTAAACCTTCCTTGAGCATGCCTTTACGGTTTTCTTCAAAGAATTGATAGGCTGGTCCTATGGTTAAGGCTTGTAAGGCACTATAGGCATCAATTCGTTGCTCAGCACCAATAATCGCGCCAGATCTTGATTCACGTGCCATGGCTGACCATATTATAAAAAATGGGTCTAGCGGCGTGACATTAAAGTCCGAGTGATTAGACGTAATAAGACCTGCTGATTTAGCCGCTTTCATTGGGCTGATAAAGTATGCTTGGTTCTTACCGATATTTTTAACGTGCACATCACCCCAAAAATAGGTGTGTAAGGTGAAATATGACGGTGTTAAACCCAGTTCAACATACTTAGCTAAGTGCTCTGGGCGTTGAAATTGAGAATGCACAATTACGGTACGTCTGTCGTCCTTTGCGGTAATACCAGCCTGCTCTACTGTTTTAATCATCATATCAATAGCAGCATCGCCATTGGTATGGATTTGCAATGGGATATTGGCGGTAAACATTTTTTTCGTTAAGCCATCAAGCTGTGTTTGGGTAATCGACGATTCACCGTGCCAATGATGCTGGCCAGCAGGTCCAGTAGTTAAGTAGGGCTTAGAAACAAAAGCTGTTTTACCTTGCGGCGAACCATCTAGGGTAATTTTACAGGCATGAAGTTTAAATTTATTGTGGTATTCACCAAATTTGTATTTTGGGTTATCGAACCATTTATCCATTTCTGTAAAGGCGGCTAGGGCAGCTATATCAATGACTAACTTATCTTGTTGTGCCGCTTTTAATAAAAAGTCTATATGTTTAGTATGCGTGAAGCCTTCTACCGCGTGGGTATAACCTTGGCTGGTATAATGTTTTTGTGCTTTCGCCATTAAGTTAAGCATTTCTGCCTCACTAGGTTGTGGTAACTTTTCAAAAACCGGTATATAAGCCATCTCCATAATTAAACCGGCTGGCTCATTACTGTTTGGCATTCTGGCAATAATACCGCCTTTTGGCGTTTTGGTGTTTTTATCAATATTGGCCCAGGCAAGGGCATTTGAATTGAGCACAGCACCATGCATAGAAACATGAATCAGAATAACTTTATGGTTAGGAAAAGCAGCATCAAGTTCAGTTTTAATGATATGACGCTGTTCTTCAATAAGCTCTTGATCATAGCCCCAACCAACAAGCCAACCACCGTCAGCAATGTTTTGCTCTTGTTGATAGGCGGTAAGCTTAGCGATGATTTGTGGAATATTGGTGGCAGTGCCAACAGGTGGTGCAGCGACATTTACTTGATTAACCATCATCAATGCCGACATAAAGTGACTATGTGGGTCAATAAAACCAGGTAACAGGGTGCTACCTTGTAGGTCTACCTGAGTTAATGTCGCGGGATATTGTCTTAGTGCCGCTTTTTTATTACCGACAAAGACAATTTTTCCGTTATGTTCAACTACCGCTTCCACATAACTGGCTTGCTCACCAGACATGGTGACAATATCGCCACCAAAATACACCGTATAGCCGTTATCTTGTTTAACTAGCTCTTTATCGGCAATACTTACTGGTTCGCAACCTGTTAGTAATATAAGCGTGGCGAAAAAAACTCCTTTGTTGAACATAATCATTCCTTTGTTTCTCTATTAATTAGATACCGTCACGGTAGTGCTGCCAGAATAAAAACTACCATTGGCAGCTGGTATTAAACATTGCACGGTATTGCTACCCACTTTGGTTGCTTCAAAATGACCTTTACTGCCAGGCGCGTTGCTAATTGTGCCAACGTTATCTATGGAGTATTTAAAATTCCAAGTCACTTCATTGGTCATATTTCCTTGAGAAGGATTGCTGCCTGACGGTGGATATCCGTAAAGCACCTCACATTTTATATCAATGTTTTCACCGATTTTTAAGCTGATATTGCTTGGTTCTAACCTAGCAGATACGAAAATTCTGCCACTAATATTGGCAGTGCCTTCGTCACTGATACCATCTAAACTGGCGATAACTTGTGTGCTACCTTGTTTTTTTCCTATCACTCGACCGGAATCATTAATAACGGCAACGCTAGTATTTGATAGCGACCAATTAACCTCATTGGTGATGTTCTCGGTATCACCATTATTGTAGGTACCGGTAGCACTAAAGTGAGTTGCCTGGTCAATAGCTTTGTTGACACTGCTTGGACTAACATGAATTGATTCTAAGACTAATACTGGCTCAGTCACGGTAACTTGACCGTCAAAATTACTGCTGGTAACACCGTTATAACTAGCAAAAACACGCGTTGTACCTGATTTTAAGCCGGTAACTAAGCCACCATTGCTGCCAGTCGGTTCTACATGAGCAATACTATCATCAGCCATAGTCCAAACTACATCATCGGTACAGCCTGTTATGGTGGTATCTACATGAATAATTGAACATGTTAACTGCACTTTTTCACCTACTACTATATGGTTAACATGTGGAAGTATTTGAATGCTATCAATACCACCACCTAACAAGGTAACAGTTAATAGGGTTTCGGTAAAAATAGGACCAAAGGATGCTTTAACTGTGGTGCTACCATTACTAACCGCCGTGGCTAGGCCTAAGGTATCTAGGTGAATGGCATCAACTGTGGCAACGGTTTTATCACTACTATGCCAATAAACCGTTTTGGTATAATCGACAACAGTGGCATCGGTCAAGGTTGCCATGGCGGTATATTGCTGACTACCCGGAAAATTGATTTCAGCATCCAGTGGGTTGATTGACAGTGATTCGACTGTGGCATTGGTAACATCAACTTCTGCGGTTGCAGTTAAGCCGGCATAACTAACTTCTACCGTGCCATTACCTATGGCAATTGAACTAACAAAGCCGCCATTAGTAGCGGTATTATCCACATGAATGTTTTCAATACCTGTCGCTAATACTTGCCAGTCGGCGTCATTGCTAATATCGGTTTTCATGCCCGTACTATTATAGGCATAAGCGGTTAACTTAGTGCCAGTGCCTAAAGGCAGCTGCGATGAGCTAGGTGAAACTTCAAGATGATCTATCGCCGGTGGTGTTACTTTAATTTCCGCTGAGGCAGAAATAGCGCCAATACTAGCGATTATACTCGTTACTCCTTGGGCTTCACCTTTGGCTAAGCCGGTACTGTTAGTAGTAGCAAAGCTGTCATCACCTGTTTGCCAATTAGCCGTATTGGTTAGATCCTTAACAACTTTATCACTGTAGATACCATCAGCTCGGTATTGATAACTTGTGCCTTGTGGTACCTCTGCACTTGCTGGTGAAACCACTAAACTCTCTAGCACAGCCTCAGTAACTGTTGCCGTTGTAAAATTGCTTTTTCCGAGGAATGTTGCCGTTATAACACTAACACCCAATTTATTGGCACTGGCTTGACCGCCGCCAATACCGCTGGTGGTGATATGTACAATACTGTCATCAAGTGATGACCAAGTGGCGTTACGACTGATATCGGTAGCATAGCCATCGGTATAATAGGCTGTTGCGGTAAATTTACCTTCAGTACCCAGCGGCTCTTTGGGATCATTTGGCGTTACTTGTATAGTCAGTAATTCGGCGCCAGTTATCGTTAGCGTTGCGCTAGCAGACATACCTTGGTAAGTACCAGTAATGGTAACCTTGCCTTCAAAATAACTGGTAGCTAAACCCACACTATCAATCGAGACTGTTGCAGGGTCGCTTGATAGCCAGTCACTAATTTTAGTAACATCAGTGCTAGTTTTATCAGAGTATTCTGCTGTTAAGGTATATTGTTGTGTTAAGCCGGCGGCAATGGTTTTGGTAATGGGGGTAATGCTGACACTTTCTAACACGGTAGCTGTAATCAAAACGTTGGTGGTGGCATTTTTACCTAGATAACTAGCAGTAACAGTCACCATTCCTTGGCTAATTCCTAAAACTTCGCCTGCATCTGCACTGGTATTATCAACTGAAGCGATATCACCATCATCAAGACTCCAAGTCGCTAGATAAGTAATATCTGCACTTGAACCATCGGTATAAAAAGCACGAGCATAGAGTTGACCTTTATGGTTCACAGGAATTGAGATTTCTGCGGGGGTAACTTCAATACGCTCTAATAAACCAGCAGTAACTATTAATGTTGCCGCAGCTTGCATACTATTATAACTGGCGGTAATTGTTATTGGATTAGCAGCATCGTTATGAGCGGTGGCAAGACCATTACTATCAATGGATGCGGAAGAATTATTGCTGGTTTGAAAACTAGAAAAAGCCGTTAACTCGTGGTTGCTACCATCCGAAAATATACCAAATAATTGATATTGCTGCGTGGTGCCAGCAGGGATTTCAGCGGTAGATGGCGATAAAGATAATGAGCTAAGCGTCGCAGCTGTAACGGTTATATTGGTGCTGACAACCTGACCAGAATAGCTGGCAGTTAATTGATTTGAGCCTTCACTTAAAGCTTTGGCGTAACCAGCAAATTTACCATTGGGGATAACGGCGGCAATACTGTAGTCATCAACTGTCCAATTAGCGCTGTGAGTAACATCGACTGTAGT
>JALJPA010000075.1 GCA_022969215.1 Colwellia sp.
TGGCCTAATTTCGACAAAGGTTTTAAATTGTGTTTCTTTAAAATATTGCTCTTCATACAATCTTTCCCTGTGGACTACGCCAAAGTTAGTATAAAACTGTTTTTGCCCTTGCATATTACCATGAATTTCATACTCTTCTTCTAGCACCTGACCGTCTTGGTCGTAGGTTTTATCCCAATCACCAAAATAGCCCCATTGCGTTAACGTATCACCACTTTCACCGTAATAAGTACGGCGGCCACCTAAAACGACGCGCTCGATATTACTGCGTGATTGAAAACCTAAATCAGCACGGAAATCTTCGCTGATATTGGTGTAACCGGCTTTTAAATTATAATCTCGGGTACCACGAGAATAATCCACCCTAAAAGCTGTGCCGGTTTGTTTTTCACTAACATCAAACTCTTCCATCACGTCAGTGGTGTTCTTCGTATCAGATTGGGCAACTTGATACTGAATGCTATCATTTTGACTGAGCCAGTAGGTGCCATCAAATGAGGCTAGCGTATTGTGATAATTGTAAGATTGTCGGTGCGTCATCAATACACCAACATTATTTCGTTCACCGACATCCATTTTATATCGGGCTATGGCGATATTAGATTTTTCATCTAAAGTCGCAATATCAGAGCCTTGATTTCCAGGCATTAAAAAGGAGGTGTTATTATCATCTGCTAACATTATGCCATAACTGTGTTTTCCCGTTTTACCTGTTAATTTTAGGCCTGTATCAGGATCTGCAATATTTCGGGTATGGACGAAATTAAAACTAGTTGTATCAAAGTATGAGGCGCCATCTAAGAAGAAAGGCCTTTTTTCGGGGTAAAATAGTGAGTAGGTATTGTTAACATCCAGCTGACCGGCATCGGCCTCAACTTGGGAGAAATCAGGGTTGAAAGTGGCATTTAGTACGATATCTTGCGTCATACCCCAACGAATATCTAAGCCAGGTTCTACATCAACATCACCGTTTTGCCATTCTCCCGGCAAGTCAGGTTTTTCGTCGGCACGTGACACGGTAAGTGTTGGTGTTAATTGAAAGTTTTTACCGGGTTCTATTTCTTCAAAACCAACCAGTTGGTGAAACTGACAAAGATTACATTTTATATCGCGATCAAAAATATTCGTGGCCATTTGTATCTTGACATCACGGGGGTAATTTCGCCAACCAGTAATGTTCCAGACCAGTTTTTCATCTGAATCAGGGAAGCGCAGTGCACTAAAGGGAATGCTCATTTCAACTACATAGCCAAAGTCAGTAATTTGTCCGGCACTGTCCCATATCGCATCCCACGAACTATCCTCGTCCCAACCGTCGGTGTCGTCCATACGAAGATCCGCCTGTGCGCCTAATGGGTTGACAAAAAATTCATAACCACTGCGTTCATCGTTAAAAGTATCGACAATAATGGCGACATTATCATCAGCCCATAAGCTATCCCGGTCCCTTAAAGACGCTCTGATTTTTTCTGGGTTGGGATCATAGGCGATAAAGGCGACGTTAAAAGAGCTGCCATTCTCATAGAAGAACACCTCGGTTTTTACTGGCGAGGGTGTACCTTCACCTGGGTTATTCTCATATTTCAATTCCATTTTTGTGGCTGTCTGCCATACGGCTTCGTCCATACGGCCATCAACCTTGATAACAGCTTTATTGTGGGTTAATTGAAAACGTTTTCGCTCTCCTTGCTTGGCGGCAAGGTTCAAGGGTAGGGAGGCAATAACAAGAAGTAACAGAGTGTGAGTAAGCTTTTGACTATTTTTTATCAAGGACATAGAGACTTATTAATAACTTATATATTATTTTTATTAATGTAATTGTCGCTTGAAAGTTTGAAGAGTTTTGTTAATAGATGTAACAAAAGATGAATGAGAGAGGCTTATCTTGGTAGGTGTTTCCTGTATATACAACAAGGCTACGACTTGTGTCGTAGTCTTGTTGGATTATTTATTTTTTGTAATAGCTATTTTGAGCAAAATAAGCAGTGAAAATAGGCTTATTTTCTACTTTTTATAGTGAGATATTAACAGAGTGAGTCGATATTTTACCATTCTGTATAATAACTTAGTGCACTTGGCTTGTTTAAGTAATAGTTAAAAAAATTATTAAAATTTAACTCTTAGTACGCTTGGTTAAAGGTCGGCTAAATAAACTTTCTACTTGCGACCAAAATTGGCTGGATATTTTACTGATGGCATTTGATTCAGCGTTAATAAGTATGGCAAAGCCTAGGTCTAAATCAGGAGAGTAACCTATTTCAGCGCGAAAACCTGCGACCCAACCGGAGTGATAAATTATTTCGCGGTTTTTAAATTGGTAAATTCGCCAGCCATAACCGTAATGTGCATCGGTTAAATACTCACGCCAATAGCGCCGACGTAAATCTTTTTTAGTTTTAATTCTAGGTGTGGTTATTTCTGTTAACAGTGCGGGAGATAATACCTCAGGCTTATGTCCTAAATTGGCGATTAACCATTTTGCTAAGTCGGTAATACTGGCATTAACACCGGCGGCAGGAGCTACTTTATAATAATCGGCTTCAACTTTTACCGTGCGCCAGACATATTTTCTAATGTCACGGCCCTGTGAGTCTTTTTTTCCTGTTTTGACTCTTTTTCGAAGAATGTGCGGCTTGGCAGTATTTATCTGCTCTTTATAAACATCGATGCCAACCGAGGCGTTGGTCATATTAAGGGGGGTAAACACCCTGTCTTGCAATAAAGTGGCATAGCTTTTATCTTGGCTAGCTTCAATGGCCGGTTGTAACATACCGTAGGCTATATTTTGGTAGCCATAACATTTCTGTGGCTGACAAATTGGCGTTATCCGGTCAAATCGACCGATAATCTTGTCCATATCCCAGTTTTCATGAAGCAGATTATCAAAGGCGTTTGGCATTAAACCACTTGAATGACTTAACAGGTGTTTGAGTTGTATTTTTTGTGCTGCGCCATCAGTGGCTAAAACAAAGTTAGGTACATATTTGGTAATAGGGTCTGAGAGGCTTAATTTATTTTCCTGCGCAAGCATAGTGGTAATGGTTGCCGCGAAGGTTTTAGATACCGAAGCTAAACGGAAGACCGTATTGTTATCAACTGGGTGAGATTTAGCTTTATCGGTATAACCAAAGTTTTCTAGGGCAATAATTTTATTTTTTTGTACAATGGCATAAGCGCCACCAGGAATACTATAGTGCTTTAATTGCTTAGCGAAAATATCGGAAAATTCCTTGTTAAACTGACTAATATTATTGGCGGATGTCAGTGAAGAGAAGAAAACTGCCAATAAGATGCTGCTTACTCGAAAAAACATAACAGGGCCTCAGTTTGAAATGGTCGCCAATTCTATAGATTAACGGAGCAAATAAAAAGCCTTTAATTTTATAACTAAGCTTAGCGAGGTCAGCACAATAACATGACCAATGATGGCAACTCCGTTATAATCGGTGTATCCAGATAATTACCAGTAATGAGCTTATGAGCGATAATAATGAAACTTTAACAGTCTTTTTGGCTGAAACTAAACCGACACAAGTACTTTGGGCACTACAAGATAAAACCAGTGAAGATTGGGTAGTGCTTGATTCGCCTAGTTTTGAAAACACTGATGTGATGCCACTTTGGTCAAGTAGCGATTTAGCTCAACAACATTGTATTGATGAATGGCAAGACTATGTGCCTTGTGAAATCAGCTTGGCAGATTGGTTTGAATTTTGGTTAGAAGACTTAAATGAAGATGGTGTTATTGTTGGTATTAACTGGCAAGGTAACGATGAGTGTGTCGAAATGGAATTAAGTGACTTTACCCAAGCCCTTGCTGCAGTAGAGTCATTAAAATAACTAAGCTTGTCTGCATGAAATAACCAATATAAATAAGATAAGTAAAATAAAAAGCATCCACAGTAATAACCTTACTGTGGATGCTTTTTTGTTATGGGGCTGCTGAAGCTGATTAGATACGTTCAAGCGTAGGTTGAAAGTAGTTTAATAGTGATTAATGAGCCATTAAACTCGGTATTTTCAAGGTCTCTCTGCTAAGTAGTTTTGCCGCAACCTCTGCAGGGACTTGGTAAAATTCTTTAGTATATTCTTGTGCGTGCAAATAGGCTTTTATTTGCTTTTTTACTTTGCATGGGTTGCTACATTGTAGCGAAAAAACAACGCTATAATCACCTATGGTTTTTGCTGATAACGATTTAGCATACTCTCGGGGATCTTCAGGCGTGCAGCCGATTCTAACAACATCAGAAAAAAAGGAATGAGTCATCACATAAACATGGCCTATAGAAATATTTTTGATAGTTGTAGTGTCAGTGTTTTTCATAAATTTAATATAGATCCATTATATTGAGCTTCGTTCATCTTTACTCTGGTTAGTGTACCCTAAACTGCCCTAATACATTATACCTACACTTTAAGTTATGTATTTTTTAAAAACCTTGAGCTAGTTCAATATCGCTTAATAAAATATGCCAATATACTGACCATAGTGATTAACTTAATCGGTATAACGACATTAATTATCCATTTTAGCTGCTTTGCAGTTTGCCCTTTAGTCCAATAAGACCAGCAGATAATACTAGGGTTACTAATTGTCATGTATATCGTATACAATGCGCAAAATTTGTGGTTTTGGGTATAAATATGAGTTCAAAAGGTTTCACGTTAATTGAATTAGTCACTGTTATTGTCATTCTTGGGGTTTTGTCTGTTACCGCCTTACCGCGTTTTATTAATCTAACTCAAGATGCCCATGATAGTGTTGCTCATGCCACTTTTTCTTCTTTTGAGAGTGCGGTAGGTCTGTATCATAATTGCTGGATAGCAAAGTCAGCATCGGGTTATGTTAAAGACTTGGCTTGTTTTGGTAGCGGTGAAATTGATTCAACGTCAACCGGTTATCCCTTAGGGGAAAACACTACGACTTCAGGTAATGGAGAAATTGATGGTGAGGTATTAAAGGGCTCTAATTGTGAAGAGCTTTGGCACGGTTTACTTGACGACCAATTTCAACTGGCCATTCATAGCGATACTGCCTTTACGGCTGAAAACGATATCATCTATTGGTATACAGCTAAAGACGTAACGTCGCCTGATACACATTGTTATTATAATTATATATCGGATAATCCAGCCAAAGGCCAAGAAAACTGGCAAATGCGTTATTACCCTGGCACGGGCGAAGTTACGGTTGGTAAAGCAACGTTAGGTTAATTCTAACTTATGTTGCCGAGTTTTTTGTTCTCTAAATTATTCTCATTTTTAATCTCAACGCTATACTTATAAAACTGTTATTCGTTTAAGGCTCCCACAAGTGCGTGTTTTGTTATTAACTATACTCATTCTTACCTCTACTAAGTTATATTCTTCAGCGGATGAACCGATAGTTTTGCCGATAAATCATTGGGCTAGCCAGAAATTGCTTATCAAGATTGTCGGTAATAAAATTGAGCAATTAGGCTATAAAGTAGATTATTTACCAATGAACTCCACGTTTGAGCTGGGTGCTTTAAGAAAAGGATTAATTCATTTCCAAGTAGAGCTTTGGCAAAGCCATGATGATGGTCCCTTTATGAAGGCTGTTAGTAAAGGTTATGTTGAAGATATGGGCTTACATAGCGCAATTGGTAGAGAAGATTGGTGGTATCCAGCTTATGTGAAAGAATTATGTCCGGGATTGCCTCAATGGCAAGCATTAAAGAAGTGTTCAGCGATTTTTAGCCGTCAGGGCAGTGGTTCAAAAGGAGTATATTTTACCGGACCGTGGAATTATCGTGATGCTGAGCTTATAAGGGCACTAGAGTTAAACTTTACCATTGAGCGTTTAGACAACGCGCAATTACTTTGGCAAGAATTACGTGTAGCTGAGAAAAATATACAGCCAATAATTTTACTTAATTGGCAGCCAAACTGGGTTGATGTTCGCATCAAAGGAGACTTTGTAGAGTTTCCTGAATTTGAAAAATCTTGTGAGCAAGACCCAGCATGGGGGGTCAACAAAGAGATGACTTTTGATTGTGGTAATCCCAAGGTTACTCTTATCAAAAAAGCCGCTTGGCCAGGACTAAAAAAGCGATGGCCTTGTGTTTATCAATTGCTAAAAAAAGTTAATTTAACCACTGAGATGATTGCAGAAGCTTCGGCATTATATGGGATAGATAAAAAAACTGAGCAGCAAGCGATAACAGCATGGCTGGCTAAGTTTAGCGATCAAAGCCAAGACTGGTTAAGTTTTGCTTGTCCTAAAAACTTGCTCAGTAATTCCCCACAATCTTAGCTCTATTTCCTCAATTGCCTGTGCTTAAGGTTATTTGTGTCTATATTTACCTATATACCCGTTACCATTCAAGATGCTTGTTTCAGAGTGCTTGGGCAATTTCAATTCAAGGCATGTCAATGTAGCCATGGTTATTCAGGAGAATATGCTCCTGCATTCTCTAATAGGCTACATCCATGTAGCGTCATTTCAAATTGATGTAAAGATGAAGTGATGTTGCTCAAGCACTTCTGCGATGGGTTTTAAATGACTTTATGCGGTGTTAAAGAACAAAAATATAGAATAACTATGTTTACCTTCTTCTCCTTGCCTAAAGTCATTTAAATTCCCACTGAAATCGAGCACTTTGAATGGTAACGGGTATATGTTTATTTAATTATTTAAACTAAGCCTTTGATAATTAATTTATTTACCTCAATTAACAATTAATAGCTAGTAAGTGAGGCATCCCATGGCAAAAGCAATAATTGCTGATATTAAACCGATTAAAGTCAATTTGCAGAAAGAGCAGGAATATTACTTTTGTGCCTGTGGACGTTCACAAAGCCAACCTTTTTGTGATGGCTCCCATAAAGGCAGCGGCCTTAAATCACAGCGCTTTGTTGCCGAAGAGAGTGGTGATGCATATTTATGTCGATGTAAACAAACCGGCAATGCTCCTTATTGTGATGGCAGTCATAAGAAGTTAACAGCAGCGCAAATAGGCAGTGAAAAAGAGTCGACACAAATTCCAGTCACTAATATGCCAATAGCGAGCACAACTAAGGAAGAGCCAACGGTAGAGTTTATTCATCAACTGGCTAAAGAAGGTATCGCAGGTATTGGCCAACATGGCCCTATGACTTCTATGGGTGTACCCAGATATCAATTACCGCACTGGGATGATCTACAAATTATGGTTGCGCAAATGGCTAATAAACCTTTGATGGAAGATGTCAGTGTCGACACTGAATTGATTATTGGTCCACAAGCGAAGAAACCATTAAAATTAAAAATCCCTTTATTTGTCTCTGATATGAGTTTTGGCGCATTATCAGAGGAAGCTAAAATATCTTTGGCAAAGGGCGCCGAACTGTCCGGTACCGGTATTTGTTCAGGAGAGGGCGGCATGTTGCCTGAAGAGCAAGCGGCTAATTCTCGTTATTTTTATGAACTAGCCAGTGCCAAGTTTGGCTATGATGAAAAGTTATTGAAAAATGTACAAGCTTTTCATTTTAAAGGTGGCCAAGCGGCAAAAACGGGCACAGGAGGGCATTTACCCGCCAGCAAAAACGTCGGTAAAATTTCACAGGTGAGGGGCCTCACTCCAGGAAAAGCGGCAGTATCGCCACCAACGTTTGCGGACTTAGTTAGTGTCAGCGACTTTAAAGACTTTGCTAACCATGTCAGAGCTATTACTGGCGGAATACCCATTGGCTTTAAATTAAGTGCCAATCATATCGAACAAGATATTCAATTTGCCTTAGATGCCAGTGCCGATTACATTATTTTAGATGGTCGCGGTGGTGGTACTGGCTCAGCGCCAGAAATGTTTCGAGACCATATCAGTGTTCCGACGATTCCGGCCCTTGCCCGAGCTAGACGTTACCTTGATAAAGTTGGTGCTAGTGGCAGAGTAACACTGATAATAACTGGTGGTTTACGTGTGCCCATGGACTTTGTTAAAGCATTAGCCTTGGGAGCTGATGGCATAGCAATAGCCAATAGCGCCATGCAAGCTATTGGCTGTGTTGCCGCACGCATGTGTCATACCAATAATTGCCCAGCAGGTATCGCCACGCAAAAAGCAGATTTACGTCAACGCTTAAATATTGAAAAGTCATCCCAACAATTGAGTAACTTCTTTGATGCCTCAACGCAGTTGATGCAGGTAATGGCACGTGCTTGTGGTCATCATGATTTAAATCAATTTAACCTAGATGATTTATCAACTTGGCATGGTGAAATGGCCTCACTTAGCGGGGTGATATTCTCAGGCGTGGTGGCTCAAGGGCAAACTTCACCGGCAGATATTTCCTCAAAATAAATGCAAAGGCGCAGCTTACAACTAATGCTCGCGTTAGCTACTAGGCTATGTCGATAGCTGTTATAATGCCGCCAATATTATGCTGTCAGCCTTTATTTATCCGTTAGCCCATTCGTTAACCTCATAAGTAGGCTGTTCAGAACAGTTTCTTTTGCTCTCGAGACACCTTATGTCCTTCTCAACACTTAAATTATCCGCGCCAATTTTAACTGCTTTAGCTGATTTAGGTTATGAAAAACCTACAGCGATTCAAAACAAAGCGATACCTCACGTTTTAGCGGGTAGAGATCTTATTGCCACCGCGCAAACCGGCACAGGTAAAACCGCTAGTTTTGTTTTACCTTTACTTGAACAGCTCAACAGCCGTTATAAAAAAGCCAATCAGAAACTTCGTGGCAAACGCATTCGTGCGCTTATCCTGGTACCTACGCGTGAACTAGCAGTACAAGTTGAAGCCAGTATTAGTCAGTATGCTAAGCATTTAGATATTAGCTCTATGGCAATGTACGGTGGTGTTGATTCCCAAGCACAAAAGCAAAGCTTAATTTGGGGTATAGATATTCTTGTTGCCACGCCAGGACGTTTACTCGACATGGCGCATCAAAGAGCCCTGTATTTTGATGAATTGGATATGTTGGTACTTGATGAAGCCGATAGAATGCTTGATATGGGCTTTATTGATGACATCAATAAAATTATTGAGCGCTTGCCTGAGCAGCGTCAAAATCTATTGTTTTCTGCCACTATCTCAGAAGATGTTCGTGGTTTAGCAAAAAGGACTATTCATAAGCCCGTTGAAATTAGCGTTGCTGGCGATAAAGCCTCTAAGCCTAAAATAAAGCAGTGGTTAGTGACCACCGATAAAACCAATAAGTCAGCATTACTGAGTCATTTAATCAGCACACAAAACTGGCAACAAGCACTTATCTTTATCGAAACTAAACACGGCGCTGCCAAACTGGTAAGCCAATTAGAAAAACGTGGTATTGCCGCAGAAAGTATTCATAGCGGAAGAACACAAGATATTCGTGAACAAATACTTGCCGATTTCAAATCAGGAAAAATTAAGTTTCTAGTGGCAACAGGTATTGCTGCTCGAGGGCTTGATATTGGTGATCTTAGCCTAGTGGTAAATTATGATTTACCTGCGCAAGTAGATGATTATATTCACCGTATCGGTCGTACTGGTCGAGCTGGCGCGGAAGGTGAGGCGGTATCGCTCGTTTCTAAAGATAACTTTAGAGAGCTTTGTGCCATTGAAAGTCGTTTAGGTCATATTATTGAACGCAAAGAATTTAGCGAGTTCCCCGTGAAAAAAACGGTGCCGGTTTCTGTTTTAAACTTTGTGCCTAAAAACGCTAAAGCTAGAAGTAGTCAAGGAGAAGGACGACAATCGACAAGCAAGCAAGGGCGCAGTGCTAAACCTCGTAGTTCGAGTTCTTTTAGCTTGAAACCACGTAGTTCTAAACCTAGTAGCCCATGGCCAACTAAATAAAACTATGTCGTTAATTGTATTCCACCGTTTAATCTAAACGTTAAGTTAAATTAGCGGCTAAGTTAACAGTTAAATAAAAACCGCCAAAATGCGTGCATTTAGGCGGTTTTTTAATGTTTGCTTTGCTCATATACACTGTATATGAGGATTCATAAGCAGTGCTATTTACTATGAATAACCGTTACGATTGAATTAAATGTACATCGCGCTGCGGGAACGGAATAGTAATACCATTTTTATCAAGGGCTTTTTTAATGCCTTCATTAACTTCAAAGTAAACATCCCAATAATGCTCAGGTAAACAGTGCGGTCGAACAACAAAATTCACCGAGCTGTCAGCCATCTCGGATAAACCGACAAAGGGCGCTGGCTCTTGCATCACTTTGTCATTACTAACCAGTACCGCCATTAATACCGCTTTGGTTTGATCTATATCTGCGTCATAAGAAACACCAGCGCTTAAGTCGACACGAATTTTACCTTCAACTGTGTAGTTAACCACTGAGCCATTAGAGGTTGAGCCATTAGGGATGATAATGCGTTTTGATTGTGGTGAAAGTAAAATGGTATTAAAAATTTGTACTTCTTTAACAACACCTAAATGACCTTGAGACTCAATTAAATCACCTACTTTGTAAGGCTTGAATATCATAATTAATACGCCACCAGCAAAGTTGGCCAAGCTGCCTTGTAAGGCTAAACCTATGGCTAAACCTGCGGCACCGAGTACCGCGATAAATGAGGTCGTTGCTATACCGACCATAGAGGCAACAGAGATAAATAGTAGTAATTTAAGTATCCAAGAAACCAAGCTGCCCATAAAAGGGATCAAGGTAGGGTCAACTTTTGAACGTTCCATGGAGACTTTTACTAGTTTACTGATGACGCTTATAATCCATAAACCAATCAATAAAGTAATAACCGATAACGCTAATTTTGGCGCATAAGCTAGGCCAAGTTCATAGGCTTTCATGGTAAGAGTTTCGAGTTGTGTGATAGGAGTGTCTATTGTACTCATTGATTTTCCTTTATTAACAATGATTAAAGTCGCTGGTATTTTATACTGACTAGAAAAAAACACAATCTATGCTTTTTGAAAAACAGGAAGTTCTTTCTTGATGATTTTTTTAAATTACTTTGTCGCGAGTAAAAGTCATATTTGTAATCAAAGCACGCTTATCAGCGCAGAGTCAGTTATAATGTCGGCATATTTTGAAAGTTATTTTAAATAGCTATTTATTTAACTATTCAAGCAACTCAAGACACGACACCCTTTAGGTTTTTAAATGATTAATAATGACATCTTACGCCGCCTCAGTACTATTTTTGACTTAACGGATGAAAAAATTCGTACTATTTTTGCCTTAAGTGAATGTGAAATTAGTGAACAGCAATTAGCAAACTATTTCAAAGAAAAAGATGATGCTGCCTACCAAGAGGTTCTTGATGTAGAGCTTGCTAGTTTCTTAAATGGTTTGATTATTGAGAAACGAGGGCCAAGTGATGGTCCGGTACGCGAAACTGAAGAGCAATTAACTAATAACATGATTTTTAATAAAATTAAAATTGCGTTGTCTTTAAAAGCCGAAGAGGTGATTAGCATTCTAGAGCTAGCAGATCTTAGTTTAGGTAAATATGAATTAAGTGCCTTTTTTAGAAATGTTAACAATAAGCATTATAGAGATTGCTCGGATGATGTTTTATCGACTTTCTTAAAAGGCTTGAAAATTAAAGCACAAGCAGCAAATTAAGCTCGCATCACTACTGGTAAATGGCCTGCTAAATAGCAATCATTAGCGGGCTCCGTCACTAAAACGTCATATTGCCTTCATATTAGTTTCATATAACTTCTTTAAATTGCCACTTAAGTTAAATAAAGTTAATTGATTGGAGAGTAATATGGACAATGAATATTGGCATGATGCGGACGTGTTAGCTGAGGATGAACTAACAAGGCCTGATAAAAAGGGTCAGGTTAAAGCACGAAAACGTAAATGGCGTGAAATTGAAATGATAAAAGAGCAGCGCCGTTTACGAAGAGATATTGCCGCCTTTGAGCAATACTCGTATTAATTATTTTTCAGTTAGCCGTGCGGGTTAACTCAAATAATAAAAAATAGACCTTGAAGTGAAATATGTTGAGTCTGAGCTAATCGCAATTAAGTTACCATAACCTTATTGCGTCCTGCTTCTTTCGCCGCATACATAGCGGTATCTGCAGCTTTCAATAACTCAGGGGCTGTTTTTGCGTGACTTGGGTAAGTGGCAATACCAATACTTACTGTTAGCTTTATGTCTTTGTCATACTTAGTGTACATATGAAAATTAGCAATACTGTTGCGCAGCCGCTCTGCGAGTTCTTCTGCTTTTTGCGTGACGGTTTCTGGCAAAATGATAATAAACTCCTCTCCTCCGAAACGTGCGGCAAAGTCAGTGGTGCGAATAGAACGTTCAATTTCATTAGCAACGTGTTTGAGTACTTCGTCTCCTACGTCATGACCATAAGTATCATTAACATCTTTGAAGTGATCGATATCAAGCATGAAAATCGACATGGTATGTTTATACCTGGACGCTCTTTGAATTTCTTCATTTAATTTTAAATCCATTTTATTACGGCTATAGAGCCCCGTTAATGCGTCGTGACAGGCCAAGTATCTTAATTCATCTTCCATCTGTTTTTGTTTGCTAATGTCATGGAGTAACACTGAAACAAATAGCTCATCATTGATTGTTACTGGATTTAAGCTGATTTCTACGGGAACTTCATTACCCTTTTTACCTTGCAGACATAACTCTCTGCCTGCCCCCATTGCGCGGGTATAAGGATTACTAAGGTAATTTTCACGAAGCTTAACGTGGTTATTGAATCGTTCTGGTATCAACAGTTCCACTTGATGGCCGATTAATTCGGCTTTGGTATAACCAGTCATTATGATCAGTCGTTCATTTACGCTCGCTATGTTCCCTTTGTTATCTACCATTATGATGCCGTCATAAGCAGACTCCATCAGGTTACGAAACATTTTTTCACTTGATATTATTGCGCTGGTAGCTCTTTCTCTTTCAGCAATGTAACGGCTGGCTTCACGCTTAGTAAAGAATGCTATACAACCGATAAATATGAGAGTCAGTACACCACCAGAGGAAGTGATAAAGTTGGCTATCTTGATCGCTTCACTGGCTTGTTGCTGTCGAACTGATAATAAGTGTTTTTCTTCGAACGCCATATTATCGATAATGATGCGAATATCATCCATTATCTTCTTACCTTGATGCGTTAATATAAGCTGAATGGCGTTATCTTTATAGCCGCCTTGGGCAAGCTCTATGGTTTCTTTAAGTTCTTGAAGCTTTGCATTAACTAGCATTGTTAGTCGGGTAATGTGTTGTTGCTGTCGACTGTTATCATTGGTCAAGGCACTCAGTTTCTTCAGATTATGATGTATTTTGGTAACGCTAATTTTGTAGGGTTCTAGATAGGTAAGCTCATCTGTTAGCAAGTAGCCTCGCTGACCTGTTTCAGCGTCTTTCAACTCTGAAATAATGTTTTCAAGCACAGCTTTAACCTCATAAGTATGGATAACCCATGATCCTGTCACGATAAGCTGTTGGGTACTGCGGTAGCTGAACAGACTACTAATGATAATAATTAATAGGCATATTATAAAAGCCAGCGAGATCTTCAAATTGACAGTCATTGCTTATAGTTCATTTCCTTTGAAAGTATTTAAAATGATCATTTAAGATTAGTCTAAAAATAGCATAACGGCACTTTATAAAGTTGTTAGCCTAAAGTTAGATAAGATTATCTAACTTTATATGATGTGAATATCATAGACAGAAACTTCTGCTTTATGGGAATACTTTGTTGAGTTGGCCATAATTACTACAACTACCATGCTAGCTCTTTAACAAGGAGTCGCGAACTAAAAGCTTAGTCAGCTTACTTTTACAGCACCACGGCTTTAGTTACGTTTATCTCCATTCCTCTAGATGTAAGTCGATGTTATTATTACGTCAAAATATGATACAAATTGATACATCAGCTTAATTTGTGTTACGTCTATTTGTTCAATGCTTAGTTAATATTACGGTTATCAAATACAGACGTTCACAGGGAATCTATGAAAAATTTAACAAAAACAACCGTAGCCAGCTTAGTTGCCGCCAGTGTGCTTTTAACTTCATTTACCGTTAGCGCCAATGAAGATACTGAAAAGAAAGAAGCAACAACAGGGCAAGTGGGTAGTCAAGTTTCAGTAAAAGCAGAGGGTGATAAGCAAGTAGTCACTAAAGACGCCGCTAATGAGCTATCGAAAGAACAGAAAAAAAGCAATGTATCAGAGAAAAACAGTAATGACGATGATGAATTCTCAATCTGCATTGGAGATTGTGATGATGAAAGCCATAAATCGCACAGTTGTGACGATGACGATAACAATTGTGAAACTATTCATCGTTTTTTCCAAAACCGTCGAGATGGTTTTTATGTCGATGTCAGTGCAATAAGTAGTGTTGGTGATGATTATGCTTACGCTACTAATGTAGATACTGAATCCGAATTTGATGTCGCCATTAGCTACCGCGTTCAGTTACTTGGTTTATTTATGGAGTCGCCAGGTATTAGTACTCGTCGAATCCAAGGCATGTATTCAATGCCTGCTTGGGGAGTCAATTTTTACAATAGCGAAGATTACTCCTTTGATTTGTTTTACCAATACAGCACTCGCGGCATTGAAGGTCTAGAAGGTATTCAAACCCGTAATGAAGATGAACGTGCCGGTCTTAGGATGACAGGGTTTTATGAAAACTCTCAGCTGCAAATGATTTATTCACCGGTTAGTCGTAATGGTGAAGGCAGTGATGGTATCGAAGCTTCTATTTCCTATAGCTATAACTTACAGTTTAGAAATACCAATTTTTACACTAACCTTGGTCTGCAATATCGCTCGAAAGAAGTAACACCTTATGGCGTGCAAACATGGGCTGAGGACAGCTTGTCGACCAAAGATGGCATCAGTTACTCGGCTGAAATTGGGGTTGAATACCCGTTAACCACCGATTGGGTGATAGGCAGTTATGTTGGTTATAATGCGCTGTCTGAACGCAGCATTGCTGCTCGCCAAGATACCGTTGAAGATGGTTACCGTGGTGGCCTTTTACTAACATATGTTTTTTAGGGGGTCATGCAGATGCTCTCTATAAAAATGACCAAGCAGCTAAAACGGCTGCTAATACAAATAAAAACCTCTGGTTTATTACTGATATTGTTAGCGATAAACTCGGTTGCTAACGCTACTGAGATTCAAGCAAGTATGAAGGTAAGCCCAGAGCAATGTGTTGCTATGCGCCAAGGTCAAGCCTGTTATGTTTCGGTGCAGTTAACTTGGCAAGTTGCTACTCCAGGCAATTATTGCTTATATACCTCGGGAGCTAATAAAGCACTTAATTGCTGGGAAAACACTACTCAAGGTGAATTGAAAAAATCATTTGATAGTAAGGTCAATTTAGAGTTTTCATTAAGGCGTCAAAATGACAGCTTATCTGTCGCCACCGCGGTAGTCAAAATGGCTTGGGTACATAAGAAAAAAGGTCAGCCAAGAAAATCATGGCGTATCATTTAACGGTGGACAATTCTCTGGAATAGCCGCTGCTATTCCAGCTGTAATAATAAGTAAGATAAACATCAATACAAACATTAAGACAAAAATAGGATAAATAATACATGGTAGCGCAAACGGGATCGCATATTTTATTAGTGGAGGATGATATCGATCTCGCTGAGTGGATAGCGGATTATTTAACTGCCCGTGACTTTAAAGTCACCACCTGCCACCGAGGAGATGAGGCGGTTGAGCTCATTGGCTCGCTTAATCCTGATATCGTGTTACTCGATGGTATGTTACCCGGTATGGATGGACTTGATGTCTGTAAAACCGTGCGAGCAACCTTTGCTAACCCTATCATTATGATCACCGCGCGCGATGAAGAAATAGATGAGGTGCTCGGGCTAGAGATGGGCGCCGATGACTATATTACTAAGCCCGTTCGGGCGAGGGTATTACTTGCTCGAATTCGAGGTTTACTTCGTCGTGAGGACAAATCGCGCTTAGAAGGTAAAGCTAAGCAACAGCTTGTTGATGAACTTGCCTCAAATGGTGTACTCAAATTTAATGGTTTGGTGATTAGTGAACCGGCGCGCAGCGTCATTCTTGATGGCGAATCGATAAAAGTATCCTCTAATGAGTTTGATGTCTTATGGTTTCTAGCCAACAAAGCTGGGCAAGTGGTATCTCGAAAAGAGCTGGTCAGTCACTTTCGCGGTTTTGATTATGATGGTTTTGATCGCTCCATTGATTTACGCATATCAAGGTTACGTAAAAAACTAAAAGATGATTCATCTGAGCCTTTTCGCATTAAAACCATTTGGGGTAAAGGCTACTTATTTGCCAATGATGTCTGGTAATTAGCGCTACCTTGCCACTTTTATAAAATTTTTAGGGTTCACTTTTTATGCGTAATTTAACGCTTTCTCTTCTAGCGGTAGTGCTTATAGCGACTATTGGTTTAGGTTGGATGTTTGACGGCATTTATAATCAATACTTAAATCAATATAATGAACAAGAGCAACAACAGCTCAGGGCAGAGCAGCAAGATGCTATCAGTGTTTTAGAGCAAGTAGGTACTCACCTGGCGGTAACGTTATCGGTACTCGATAATCGCCAAGAATTTATTGATAAATGGCCAAACGAAGGGCGATTATTATTACGATTGCAGCCTTTAACAAACTTCCCATTACCGCAAGCCTTACTCGACAATTTAACTGCTGGCCAACCGTTATTACTGGAAACAGATGACAGTATTTCCTTACATTTTTATCTCGCCACTACTGATGAGCTATTGGTATTGACCACACCGCCACAAAAAGCCAACCAAAGTAATTCATTATTGCCCATTTTTCTCACCAGCTTGTTTTATTTGGCGGTATTGGCCTTAATGCTCGTTTGGCTTTATCCGCTGGCAAAAAGGTTAATGACTTTACGACAAGCCGCCAAGTCATTTGGTGAAGGTGATTTAAATCAGCGGATAAATGTTGGCACTATTTCTTATATTCGAGATTTAGAATTAGAATTTAACCGTATGGCGCAGCGTATTGATGACTTAGTTACCGATATAAAGTTACTCAGTAGCGCGGTTTCTCACGATTTACGTACACCCCTGGCACGGATCCGCTTTGGTATTGATACCATTGCTGAAGAAGATGATCCGGTATTACGTAAAAAGTTTGAGCGAAGGATTAGTGATAACGTCGATGAAATGGTCGATTTGGTGGAAAGTTTATTGAGTTACGCCCGTTTAGATCAAACCTTAATCACGCTAAATAAAGCGCCAGTAGATTTTAAGAAACTGATCAACACTTGTATTAACAATAAAAGCCAAGATGATATCGAGCTTACTCTGCAGGTACCTCTACAGCAAGTAATGGTGGATGGCGATCTTTCCTATTTGATGGTTTTGATGAGTAACTTATTACAAAATGCTTATCAGTATTGCCACAGTCAAATTCACGTTTCTATAGCAGAGCAGGGGAGTAATATTATTGTCACGGTGAGCGATGATGGCCAAGGTATTGCTCTTGAGCAAAGAGAACAAATTCTAAAGCCTTTTATTCGTGGTAAAGGCAGCGAACAAAAAGTAAAAGGTTACGGTATGGGACTTGCCATTGTTAAACGTATTGTCGAGTGGCATCACGGCAATATCACCATTGATAACTCACCAACATTAGCTGGAGCACAATTCTGTGTAACACTACCTAAAGTTGAATACTAAAATTCAAAGCAAAAAAAAGCCACGTTAGAAACGTGGCCGAAAATAATCAATGTAAGGGATTACAAATGATTAGGAATTTGAGTAACGTTTAACAAAATGCACTATTTGTTGGCCATTGCAAATGGTTTGGTTAACATCATCTGAGCTAACTGATTCAAGGCCATTTTTCACTGCTTGAGCACATACATTTGATTCAAAAGAATTATTTGCTGGAACAACTAATATTTCTTTTGATAAAATTTCTTTAACTTGAAAAGATTTAGCAAATCTCTTAATGCTCTTACCATTACAAGTCATCCGTTTTAAATCTCTTTCACCTGAAATCTTTGCATGGTCAACGGCTGCTTTGTAGCCATCTTTAGCCGCGATAACACATAAGTTACTAGCGTCTGTATTATCTACTGCTATAAATTTTTTGTTGGCAGTTGATGCTTGTGCAGTGCTGGTAAATAATATGATTGCTAATGCTAGTAATATATCTTTCATGTAAACCTCTATACAAATAAATGTAATTAATGTGTGTTTGGCCCCCTTAAGGAATAGAGTAATTATACTAACTTAGTCTCCTTTGTAAAGTTATTATGTAATTTAATTACGTAATTGTTCTTTTATTACCTGTTTTTGAGGTTTTCCGTGTCTTTAATACAATAAACAAACTGTGTGTTAGTGTTTTAAAATGACTTGTTTGAATTTAATTACAATGAGAGTGGTTCTTATTTGATGGCTATGTGTAGTTATTATTATTTAGTTATTGTTATCTTGTGGTGGTGGGGGTTTGTGAATAGAGTGAAGTAATCGTTATAGAGGGGAACTGGCAGGTATAAGGTAGTTAGTAAGAAAAAGGCTAACTACCTCCATAATACTATCTGTTTGAAATGATTTTTTGCTCTATAAAAGCCTTTGTTCCCCACAATGGCACAGTTGAAAGGCTGTGTTTGTAACTACCATCTGTTTCTTTGGTTGTGTAAGAAAGATAAAGCAGAGTTTGATTTTCAGCATCATAGATGCGTCTAACTTTCATGGTCTTGAAGAAGATACTTTTCGACTGTTTGAACACTACTTCACCAGATTTACTCTTATCGATTGTTGCTATCATTTCAGCGGTAATATCACCTGTTTGACGGCAAGATATAGAACTGTCACTGGGATCAGACAGACTTAAATTAGCTTCAATAGATGCTATGTGACAAGTTACACCTGAAATTTTATCATCATCTAAAGACGACACTTTTATGTCCTTCAGCGTAAAGAACCCTAGCGATACATCACCCACTTCATTCTTCGATAAGCTCTTAAATATGAGTAATGCGATAACTAATATAATGAAGATTGAGCCGTAGATTTTTATCTTTTTTAACATGTTAATTTCCATCTGAATTGTTATTTATCACTGTCACTGATGTTTAAAATGATAATGAAGTGAATAAACGATTTCTTGAACTTTCAAGGCAGGCTAGATACTAACTGGCATTGCTGCTATTTAAAATATAAACATCAAAATAAGACACTTTATAACGGCTTTTATAACACCTTAGTTCGATCATATTCACTTATATTAAAAGTAATAAATTTCTCATTACCTTCCTTCGCTTGAAAGACTTTTTAAAGCTTGTCTGGGCTGATAACTACAAACTTGCGACTAATGTACAAAGATACAAGATAGAACTCGCTGATAACGCATGTGAACAGCCGCTTCTTTGTATACAATATTAGTCCTCTTAATCTAAACCCAAATGATGTGAGTACATGTCAGGCTCACTTTTTACCGTGGAGTAAACCAATGCGCTTTTTTTCTCGATTCCCTTATCGATTAGTCTTGGCAGTTAGTGTCGTAACTGCACCATTCCTTACTGT
>JALJPA010000076.1 GCA_022969215.1 Colwellia sp.
TGGTAAAGTAAGAGATATTAATTTTAGCCAGCAGAGTAAACTTATTTATTTCAAATCGGCTATTCGCTCAGCGATTCGAAAATGGCGCTTTAGTCCCGCAACAAAAAACAACCGCACAATTGAAAGTAAAATGAGTAAAATATTCTCTTTTAGCTTGCATGCATAATTTGCATATTTCATAGTAAAATTTAGATAAAACCCTGCTTCACCCCGAGTAATATCAATTATACTGTTCAGTAATCATTACTGTTTATCTACTTATAGGGTTTCTACGTGAGCCATTCCGCACAGTTTAATCAAGAAGTAAATCTTAAAGGGAAGTTGCCTGAGCAAATAACAACCTTCTGGCAGCAAGGCTTGTTTAATTCTTTTTTAGGAACTGATGAAGTAAGTATTCATTACGCACAGTTTATTCAGCAAGAAGCTGAACGACCAACAATCGTCATAGTACCAGGTCGTTGTGAAAGTTATTTGAAATACCAAGAACTCGCCTTTGATTTATACCACCAAGGCTATAATATTTTTATTATCGATCACCGAGGTCAAGGCTTATCCGGACGATTACTTACCAATTTGAACAAGGGTTATGTGGTTAAATTTCAGGACTACGTAGATGATTTACAGTATTTCATTGAAAATATTGTTAATCAACACTGTTCCGATAAACCCTACCTATTAGCTCATTCAATGGGTGCTGCCATTGCCACTCGCTTTATGCAAGACTCAAGCAATGCCATTAAAGCTGCGGTAATATCATCGCCTATGTTGGGCTTCAATTCAGGTTTATTACCAAGAGCCATCGCTGAAATGATGATAGCGGCTAAACAAGCACTCAATAAATTAATCAGTAATAACCCTTGGTATTTTTTCGCTCAAAAAGACTACTCACCAGTCAGTTTTGCCCATAATAGGCTAACTCACTCAGTGCAGCGCTACCAAATATTTATCGACTTATACAAAAATAACCAGAGCATTCAACTTGGCGGTGTTACTAGCCATTGGTTATCAGAGGGCATAGCAGCACAAAAGCAGATTTTTGCTCAGCTAGCTCAACTTAAGACGCCGATATTGATGTTGCAAGCAGGCAGCGACATTGTAGTTTGCCAACAAGCACAAGATGATTTTTGTCAGCAGTTACATGCCCTACAACCGCAATCTTGCCCCAAGGGAGTACCAAGTAGGCTTGATGGCGCCTTGCACGAATTATTCTTTGAAGTAGATGATTATAGAAACAGCGCCTTACATCAGAGCCTTGCTTGGTTTAAACAACATAAATAATGCCTTCACTATTTATGTTGTAGAGTTTTTTGACTGCTCACTTTGCACCACAGAGCTAGGGTCGTGGTGAATAAACACTTCACAAGGGGCGAGCAGTCGACAAATTTCAGCTTCAATTTCGTCGCCTATGCTATGCGCTTCAAATAACGATAAGTCATCACTTAATTCTAAATGAAACTGCACGAAACGCTGCATTCCCGATTGTCTAGTGCGTAACTCATGAATGCCTTTTGCTTGACCATTATTTAAGACAATAGCTCTTATTTGTGCCAGTTCATCATCACTTAACTCACTATCCATTAACTGGGCAACACTTTGCACCATAATTTGACCTGCGCCAAAAACAAGGTATAAGGCAACTAATATGGTGAAAACACCATCCGCGTGTAACCATATACCTTGACTCAAAATAATAGCAGCTAAAACCCCTAAATTGAGCAGTAAATCCGATTGATAATGCAAGGCATCGCCACTGATAATAATGGAGCCGGTACGCTTTATTACGTAACGCTGAAAAGCCACTAAACAGAGGGTTAAGACAATAGAGATAATCGTCACCCAAATAGCCACTTCACCTTGAACTATCGGTTGCGGATTAAGTAAACGAGAAACGCCACTAAAAATAAGAATAATGGCAGAGCCAAGCACAAATGCTGCCTGCACTAATCCGGCTAAACTTTCAGCTTTACCATGACCAAAACTGTGCTCTTTATCAGCTGGAGCCAGAGCAAAACGCAGAATAACGATACTCATTATAGAAGCAAATAAATCTAAAATAGAGTCAGTGGTAGATGCGAGCATGGCACTCGAATCTGTAACCAGCCAAGCATAGAGTTTAATCACTACTAAGATCAAGGCTATTGAGGTAGAAGAGATTGCTGCTAGCCGTACCCAGTATGCATATTCGTCCGTTGTTGTTGAGCTTATCACCATAGCCAATCCTTGAAGAAAAATTAAGACATGAAAGTCATTACACGTTATACCTACTAGCAACCAAGATGCATATTTCAGAGTGCACTTTGAATGGTAACGGGTATATAATAACAAAAATTTTATCAGATGATGATTGTTATGCTAGATGTTGTACTTTTTCAACCGCAAATCCCGCCAAATACTGGCAATATAATCCGTTTATGCGCCAATTCAGGCTTTCGTTTGCATTTAATTGAGCCATTAGGTTTTGATTTAGATGATAAAAAATTACGTCGTGCTGGATTAGACTATCATGAGTTTGCTGCGATACAACGCCATGCAAACTTCAAAGCCTTCATTGATAAAGAGCAGCCAAAACGAATATTAGCCATAACAACTAAGACCAACAACTTTTACGGTGATGTTAGTTTTAAAACAGGGGATTATTTATTGTTTGGCTCAGAGACGGCAGGATTACCCGAAGAAGTTCGTGTACAAATCCCTGATGAAAATAAAATTAGAATTCCAATGCTAAAAGAAAGCCGCAGCATGAACTTATCAAACGCAGCAGCAGTAATTGTTTACGATGCCTGGCGTCAACTAGGTTTTCCTAACGCGGTATAACCAGCTTGGTAACAGTGCGAGCAACAAAAAAGGGTAAATCAGTCTTTGACCAATTTACCCTTTTTACTATTCATATTATTGATAATAGGACTATAATATTACTCAAATTTCTTATCACGAGAAAGTAAATCTGCGGCTGCTAATTTGGCATCTTTGCCGCGGTAAAGTACTTGATAAACCTGCTCAACAATGGGCATTTCCACGCCATGTCGTTGGGCTAGCATATAAACTTCTTTAGTATTACGATAGCCTTCAACTACTTGACCGATATCAGTAATCGCTTGCTCAACTTCACTGCCCTTACCTAATGCTAAACCAAAACGACGATTACGAGATTGGTTATCGGTACAGGTAAGTACCAAATCACCTAAACCGGCCATGCCCATAAAGGTTGCTGGCTCAGCATTTAACGCTAAACCTAAGCGGGTCATTTCAGCTAAACCACGGGTAATTAAGGCGGTACGTGCATTAGCACCAAAGCCAATACCATCGGCTATACCCGCCGCAATAGCGATAACATTTTTAACTGCACCACCGAGTTGTACACCAATAAAGTCTTTATTAGCATAAACTCGAAATAGTTTTTCACAATGCAATAAGTCTGACAACTCAGCAACAAAATCATCATCCTCAGAAGATAACGAAATAGCGGTAGGAAAACCTGAAGCCATTTCTTTAGCAAAGGTAGGCCCTGATAACACCGCTAAAGAAACATTGTCACCGAGTATTTTAGTGGCAACTTTCTGCAACAAATCACCAGTATCAGGATCCAAGCCTTTGGTAGCCCAAGCAATTTTTTCATTGCCCGTTAACATTGGCTTAATTTGTTTAAGCATATCTGCAAAAGCATGGCTTGGCACCACAACTAAAATATTATTACTTGCTTGCACTGCCTTTTTTAAATCAGCTTCTAACACTAATGCTTCAGGAAAAGGACAGTCGGCAAGATA
The DNA here is from genome assembly GCA_022969215.1 of Colwellia sp. Taxonomy (GTDB): domain Bacteria; phylum Pseudomonadota; class Gammaproteobacteria; order Enterobacterales; family Alteromonadaceae; genus Colwellia. The sequence goes on from JALJPA010000076.1 coordinate 3,765, forward strand.
TTTATTGTTTTCTCTCTCTTGCGCCATGGTAGCGACATGATTAGCATCACGCCCCCACAACAAGGTTTTATGACCATTCCTGGCTAAACAAATTGCTAGTGCTGTGCCATAGGACCCAGCACCAAGCACAGTAATTTTTGCAGCTAAAGACATATACAACCCAATTTATAAGCTAATGTTATTTTCGGCGAAGTGATAACTAGTGTGTTTCAGTACTTTGTGGCACGTTTTCTTGCGCGGCACGTTGTTGTACATAAGAAGCATATAAACCTTCAAAATTAACTGGTGTTAAATTAAATTGTGGGAATGAACCACGGTTTACTAGGCTTGCTACTGTCTCACGAGCATACGGGAATAATGTTGTTGGGCAAAAAGCGCCAATAGTATGTGCTAACTGTGCTTCAGGTAAGTTACCAATAGTGAAGATACCCGCTTGTTGTACTTCAGCTAAGAAAGCTGTTTTGTCTTCTACTGTCGCAGTTACCGTTACCGATAATACAACTTCATAAGTATTATCAGCTAATTTAGTTGAGCGAGTATCAAGGTCTAATTTGATTTCAGGTTTCCAATCTAGTTGAAAAATTGCCGGAGAATTTGGCGTTTCAAAAGAAACATCTTTAGTAAAAATACGTTGAATGGCAAATTCTGGAGATTGTGCTGCTGCTTCATTGTTTGCTACTTGATTTTCTTCAGCCATGAGAGGCTCCTATTTTATAATTGTTATAATTTTTTAATTTAATGGAATTGAGTATTAGTTTACGGCTAACAGTCTATCCAACTGATTATTCATTTCTAAGGCAACTAACTGATCACAACCACCGACATGTTCTTCATTAATAAATATTTGCGGAACGGTATAACCACCATTACTGCGCTCAATCATGGCACTACGTTTAGTCATATCGCCATCGATCTTGATTTCATTGTATTCAACTGACTTACCTTTTAATAAGGCAAGAGCATGAGTACAATAAGGGCAGTACATTTTGGTATATATATCTACTTTTACCATTTTAATTTCTCTGTCATAAATTAGTGACATGGATCAGTTCTGTGGTCCAGCTATATAACTACTTAGCTACAGGTAAACCTGCACTTGTCCAACTGTTCATACCACCTTTAAGTACGCTAACACGACTGAAACCAGCTTTAAATAAATCGTTAGCTATTTGTACCGCACTCATGCCGGCAGCACATACTACAATGATGGGTTTGTCTTTATATTTTTCAAGACTAGTCAGGCCTTTTTCTTTGATTTTTTCACTAGGTAAGCTGATAGCCTCAAGAATATGACCGGCTTTAAACTCTTTGTCCTTACGGATATCAAGCGCAATACCTTCTTCTCTATTCATTAAAAAAGTTAAATCTTGTGTGCTTATTTGTTTAATCGGTGACATTTTCATTTTAATTGTCGTGACGATAATCATTACCACTAAGGCAACCCAAACCGCGCTCAGCATGCCATTTTCGCCTGCAAAAGTAATTAATTGTTCCATAAATAAAGACCATTTTTATCAAATTTCGAATCGGCACATTATACGCAAACCACTTAGAATTGCGAGCATATCCCGCGAGCTACAACTTAGTAAGCCAACATGGAACATTTCAATGTTAAATCCTTAGTGAATAACACCATCCTAGGGTGTACAATACTTGCCCATAAAGCATGGTAAATACTAAACAAACACTAAACTTAACGGGAAAAATAATGGCGCATAAGAAATCAACGGTACTGATGATTCTAGATGGTTGGGGTTACAGAGAAGAAACTAGCTCAAACGCGATTCATCAAGCGCACACACCAGTATTAGATGATTTAAAAGCCAATTACCCTAATATGCTGATTGATACTTCAGGCATGGCAGTTGGCCTACCCGAAGGTCAAATGGGTAACTCTGAAGTGGGTCATGTAAACTTAGGTGCTGGCCGTGTGGTTTACCAAGACTTTACTCGCATCACTAAAGCAATCAGCGATGGTGAGTTTAAGCAGAACCCAACCTTGTGCCAAGCGGTCGATAAGGCTGCCGCAAGCAATAATGCCGTGCATATTTTTGGTTTACTTTCTCCTGGCGGCGTTCATAGCCATGAAGAACATATCTTTGCCATGATGGAGCTAGCCAAACAGCGTGGCGCTAAAAAAGTTTATTTACATGCATTTTTAGATGGACGCGATACACCACCACGCAGTGCACAAGCCTCTTTAGAAAAAGCTCAACAAAAATTCTCCGAACTATTTACGGATGCTGACACCGGTGAAGGGCAAATAGCTTCTGTTATTGGTCGTTACTATGCCATGGATAGAGATCAACGCTGGGAACGTGTTGAAGCGGCTTATAACTTAATGGTTAGTGGTACAGGGTTACACCAATATAATAGTGCATTAGATGCTCTTGCTGCGGCCTATGAACGTAATGAAAATGATGAGTTTGTCGGCGCCAGCGCAATAACTACGCCATCGGGTGAAACTATCAAGGTAGCTGATGGTGATGCGTTAATTTTTATGAACTTTAGAGCAGACCGAGCACGCCAATTTAGTCGTTGCTTTACTGAAGGAAATTTTGACGCCTTTGCCCGCAAAAGCATTCCAGCCATCGGCGACTTTGTTATGCTGACCCAGTATGCTGCTAGTATTGATGCACCTTCGGCCTTTGCGCCAGCGTCACTCAATAATGTTATGGGTGAATGGTTAGCTAAACATAATAAAACCCAATTACGTATTTCTGAAACAGAGAAATATGCCCATGTCACTTTTTTCTTTAGTGGCGGTAAAGAAGATACTTTTGCTGGCGAAGAACGAATATTAGTGCCATCACCTGATGTGGCAACCTACGATTTACAGCCTGAAATGAACTCTACCCTACTTACCGATAAACTCGTTGCTGCCATTGACAGTGGTAAATACGACTTTATCGTTTGTAACTACCCAAATGGTGACATGGTTGGTCATACGGGTAACTTTGATGCTGCAGTGAAGGCCTGTGAAGCTGTAGACACTTGTGTTGGTCGAGTTGTTGCTGCCTTACAAAAAAATGGCGGTGAGTGCTTAATTACTGCCGATCATGGTAATGCCGAGCAGATGGAAGATCCTATTTCAGGTCAAGCCCATACAGCCCATACTTGTGAACCTGTACCGCTAATTTATGTTGGTCGTCAGGCTACCCCGGCAACTTCTGGCACTTTAAGTGATATCTCACCCAGTATATTGCACCTAATGGGCATGGAACAACCAGAAGAAATGACCGGTTCAATCTTAATGCCACTTACGAAGTGATAGTAAATCTATAGTCCATAGCCATGAGATCTCGAGAATAATCTTCACCTTGAGATAACATGGCTTTAAGTGATATATTGGCTGTTGATTTATTGTCACTTTCGATTACGAGATTGTTTATCCACACTTATTTATCAAATAAACACCTATCGCCGCTAGCCGCAGTAAGCTTATTAATACTAAGTTTACTGCTTGCTTTTCCCGCGCAAGCTGAACAAAGTAATAAAACGACACAAACACAAAACCGTGCCAAACTCAGTGATGTTCAACAAGCCATTGCGAAACAAGAATCCAATATTTTTGATACCAATAAACAACGCAGCAATCTAGAGCAACAACTAAAAACCGATGACCTTGCTATTGCTAAAGTCGCTAAAGCAATCAATAAAATTGAGGTTGAGCTCAGTAACACCCAAGTAAAAATAACCACGCTAGCCAAAGAAAAGAAACAATTAACCTTAGCAAAGCAGCAGCAAGAGCGTTTATTAGCTCAGCAACTTAGAGCTGCATACACCACGGGCCAGCACGATTATCTGAAATTACTGCTTAACCAAGATCAAAGTGATAAAATTCAACGCACCATCAGTTACTATCAATATTTAAATCAGGCAAGAACAAAAGAAATTGATAAATTTCAAGCGACCATAGCGAAATTACTGCAAGTAAGTACCGAACATCAAGGGCAAGTTGAGTATCTAAAACAGCTCAAAGTAGAGCAATTACAGCAAGGTACCCAATTACGTTCCAGTAAATCTCAGCGAAGTAAAACCTTATCAAAGTTAAGCAGAAGATTGCTTTCCAGCCAACAGCAATTAAATAAACTTAAAGCCGAAGAAGATAACTTAAACCAAGCATTAAATAAGCTAGCCGAGATTATTCAAGCGGAAATTGATTTAACTGGCTTAAGTAAATTAAAACGAAAGTTATCATGGCCCGTAAAGGGACGTATGCTGCATCGTTTTGGCACCCGAAAACAGGGTTACTTAAAGTGGAAAGGGGTATTAATTACTGCACCAATTAGCCGCCAAGTACAAACTATCCATAATGGTACCGTACTATTTTCAGACTGGCTTAAAGGTTATGGTTTATTAACCGTTATTGACCACGGCAATGGATATATGAGTCTTTACGCGCACAATCAAACCTTACTAAAATCCGTTGGCGATCGTGTCGAGACAGGCGAGCCGATTGCTTTAGTCGGTCAAAGTGGCGGCCAAGAACAATCAGGTCTTTATTTTGAAATTCGTCACCGAGGCAAAGCCCTTAATCCAAAGCTGTGGTGCAAATAAGGCGTCAGCATTTATTTATTCAGGTAATTTAATTAAAAGCTATATTTTTTAGCTAAATTACTGCTAGTCTTTTATTAAATATAATAATTATAAGAATCCAATTATCCCGTGCTAATTACTCTTTTAAAAAAAATGCCCTCTAAAACGATTCTTTCCCTATTACTCTTTTCGCTGATAAGTTATCAAAGCCATGCTCAAAATCAAGTAGCTATTATTATCGATGATATGGGCTATAGGTACACAGATAAACACGCCTTAACCTTACCGGGTGAAATTACTTATGCCTTTTTACCGCATACCACCTACGGTAAAAAGCTTGCCATACTTGCCAATAACGACAATCACGATGTGCTAATTCATATTCCAATGGAGTCTAAGAATAGAGAGAAATTAGGCCCAGGGGCGTTAACTAGTGCTATGGATGAAGAAGCCTTTAAAAAAAGTTTAACTGAATCCTTTGCTGAAATTCCTTTTGCAATTGGTATTAATAATCATATGGGCAGCTACCTCACGCAGCTTTATCAACCTATGGCTTGGACCATGGATTTTTTAAAACAACATGAGTTACTTTTTTTAGACAGTAAAACAAGCCCACATTCAAAGGCGAGAAAAGCGGCGATAGACTATGGCGTACCGGTAAAATCGAGACACGTTTTTTTAGATAATGAATTAACGGATGAATATATTAGTCAACAATTTAAGCAACTAATCGCGATTGCCCAAAAACATCAAATAGCCATTGCTATCGCTCATCCGCACCCTGAAACAATAGCAACATTAAATAAATTGATCCCAACGTTAGCGCTACACGGGGTAGAGTTAGTGCCTCTATCCCGTTTATATCCAAGCTCAAATGCTAATAAAGTCATAGCGGTTAGCGAGTAGAGCCTATGGAAAGGTTTTTTCTATATTGAAATATCATGCTCCCTAAGCACTTGTTGTAAATACTTTACTGGTATTGCGTAAGTGATACCGCTGGGATTACTTATAACCGCTTCTTTAGTTGACTGCACAAACACTTTATTGATTATGCCAACAACCTCGCCGGTTTTCATATCATACATAGCGCTACCACTATTCCCCGGATAGGCAGTGGCATCAAGTTGGTAAACTAAGTAAGGATTGCGCATTCTTTTAAGCATTTTTAAATTGATTTGCTCCGCAGATACTGCCGGAATAACGGTTGGTGTAATGCTAGCGATGATACCTCGATGAGTAACTGGGTATAAACCAAGCACTCCGCCAATAGGAAAACCGGTAAAAGCAATAAAACTACCATCAGGGATAAATTCACCACTCGCTAATTTCATTGCCGGTAAGGCAGGTCCCGATATTTTTAAAATAGCTAAATCATACAAGCTGGAAGTGGCCACGATTTCAGCTTCTCTGACCTTGGCATTTTTACCTGTGCCAATAAAAACCGCCATTTTTTGTAATAAGCTTTCATTTAATAAAGTCGGCAGTACATGTTCATTGGTGACGATGTAGCGGCCATCACCTATGACAAAACCTGTGCCCCGAAGAATATTTTGCGGGCGACTAGTCGGTGTATGCACGCCAATACCAACAACTGAGGGTTTAATTTTTGCAACAACTTCAACAAAGTCTGCATGAGCGTATGACATAACAAAAAAAACAAAAAAACTAATAACCTGTAGGTATCGTCTCATAATTTTCCCTAAATAATTGATGCGATATTTGTGAACAAAACAAAGTCTACCCTAAAGCCTCCCTGATATAAAATGCTTTACTTTATGCTAGCTAAACAATAATTTTCGCAAAATCGCTAACTTTGTTCATAATTAAGGCTAAAGTCTGCGGTTAAAAATGTAACTAGCCGAGTTATCCTTTGTTGTAAGGGGGTTAAATGAATAATACTATTGTACCTATATTTGCTGGTGGCGGAACTCGTCTACCGGCTCACTTAGGTGTGTTAAAAGCACTAGAGTTACTTGGTATCGAGTTTGAAGATTTAGTTGGCGTGTCTGGCGGTAGTATTATTGCCAGTTTTTATGCGTCTGGTTTAACATTAAATGAAATTAAAACTATTGCTTTGAAAACTAACTACAATGACTTTCGTGGTTTCTCATTATTCAAACTTATTCGTCACGGAGGATTATGTTCAGGCGATGCTTTTGAACGTTGGGTAGACAATCATTTACATGGAAAGACTTTCTCTCAATTAGAGAAGAACCTTCATATAGTTGCTACTGATGTCACTAACGGTAAACCCGTGATTTTTGATGCTGAATTAACCCCTGATATGAAGGTGTCACAAGCTGTACGTTTTTCCATGTCTATCCCACTAGTCTTTAGCTTTAAACCCTTTGGCAAGCGAATTATGGTTGATGGTAGTATTTTATCTGAAGATGCATTACATCGAGACTGGGATCATAAAGGCACGCCAGTGCTATGTTTTCGTTTACGCGGTGAACATGAATATGATCAACTTAATGTTAATGGCTTATTTCCTATATTTAACTATGTTACCTTACTTATTCGTACTTTTATGACCACTATTTCCCGTGAATATATTAACGAGAACTTTTGGCATAACACCATAGTGATTAATATAGGCGAATATTCCGCAATTGACTTTAAAATGACGACAGAGCAAAAACATCAGCTATATAAAATAGGCTTTCAGACAGCAATGGAAGTTATTCCGATAAAAGTGAATATGGTAACTCATGAGATAGCTCATTAAACTATAAGGATTTATTTAACAATACTTGCCTAGATGATGCTTTCACCGTCATAATAGCCTTGATAAATATACTTATATAGTTAACCTGAGCTCTGGATAAGCAATATTACACAACAAAGCTATTTTAACCGCTATCAGCGTTATTTCTACTACCAATAACCCATTATTGGGTACGTAAAAATGCCTTGATAACGACTAATTCATCATCATTATGTGTGATTTATTAGTCAAATTTCATAGCATTACAATATTAACCACCCAGTTTTCAGGTTAGCTAGTCAATTTTCAGGAAGATAAATGGCCACCTTTGTTCATGAGCTAATTAGTCATAGTGCACAGCGCTCCCCCAATTCAATCGCGCTACAAATAAAAACTAACCAGCTTAGCTATGCTCAACTTCAAAAAGAAATGAATAAAGTAGCACAAGGTTATTTATCACTAGCTATTAGCCAAGGCGATCGAGTAGGTGTTTATTTAGCCAAGAATCAAGAAAATGTACAAAGCATGTTTGCTTGCTCTTTACTCGGTGCTGTTTTCGTCCCTATTAACCCAGTATTAAAAGCCCAACAAGTTCACTATATTGCCAATGATTGTCAAATAAAGCTGCTCATTACCAATAATTCCAGACTAAAAGCCTTAGCACCATTACTGGAAAAATGTACCTCTTTAGTAACCATCATAGTCATTGATGCCGATGAACAAGCACTAACCCAACAAGTTTTTACTAAGCAATTAACTATTACTAGTTGGCACACCTTCATAAGCCAAGGTCAGCAAGCTTCAAAATGCCTCAAGAACTCTATTGGACCTAATGATCTAGCTGCCATTTTATACACATCTGGCAGTACCGGACAGCCAAAAGGTATTATGCTGAGCCACGAAAATATTATTCTCGGGGCAAAATCAGTAAGTCTGTATTTACAACAAACCGCTCACGACAATGTTCTCTCGGTATTACCCTTAAGTTTTGATTATGGCCTAAATCAATTAACCAGTTGCTTTCTCGTAGGGGCAAAATGTATATTACTCGATTACTTAATGGCAACCGATGTAGTAAAAGCGATTGGCAAATATGAAATTACTGGCTTAGCCGCGGTACCGCCACTTTGGCTGCAACTTAGTAAAGCAACATGGCCAAAAGGCTCCGCACAATCAATGCGTTATTTTACCAACTCTGGCGGCGTACTCCCCTTGCCCACTTTAGCCGCATTACGAAAACATATGCCCCAAGCTAAGCCCTATCTTATGTATGGGTTAACTGAAGCTTTCCGCTCTAGTTTTTTATCTCCACAGGACATCGACAACAGACCCAACTCAATGGGCAAAGCCATTCCTCATGTGGAAATTCTAGTTTTACGAGAAGATGGTAGTACCTGCGATAGCGATGAAGTAGGCGAATTAGTTCATATCGGCCCACTGGTAACCTTAGGTTACTGGCAAAATGAAACAGCTAATGCCGAGCGATTTAAAACAACACCTAAACAAGCAATCAATGTTCAAGGCACTCCCCTAGCGGTATTCTCTGGTGACTATGTTAAGCGTGATGCCGACGGATTTCTCTATTTTATTTCAAGAAAGGACGCCATGATTAAAACGTCTGGTTATCGGGTCAGCCCAACAGAAATAGAGTCGGTATTATTGCAACTACCTCTGGTAGATGAAGCGGCGATAATCCCTATCCCCTCGATTAAACTAGGTCAAGCGATAATCGCACTTGTTGTCTGCTCTAGCGACAACCAAGTACTAACCCAAAAAAGTATCATCAAGCATTGCCAACTTAACTTGCCTAACTATATGATACCAAAAGAGGTAATACTTTTAACGGAATTACCGCGTAATGCCAATGGTAAAGTAGATACCAAGCTATTGCAGAAGAATTATAACAAACAAGCATACTCACTTAATTGATAATAACTGGCAGCAACATGAAGCAATCACAAACCAACTTAACAACATCTCTCAAGGACTTTCTACGGACAAGTAGCGAACTTTCTGTTGGTAAGTTCTCGTTAAATCAAATAGAAAAACTGGTATCAAAGACACCTTTTTATGCTTATGACCGACAGCTAATTATCAATAGAGTCAGTCAATTAACCAAAATTTTACCGAAAGAGGTTTCGCTACATTACGCCATAAAAGCCAACCCTTACCCTAGTTTGGTGCAATTGATGGCCGGACAAGTGTCAGGCTTTGATGTTGCCTCAAAAAAAGAAATGCTCTTGGCAATTCAAACGGGAATGCCGGTAAGTAACATTAGTTTTGCTGGTCCGGGGAAAACTGTCGAGGATATTGAGGCCGCCATAATTGCCGGAGTAACGCTACATGTTGAGTCAGAGGGTGAAATAGCTAAGATTGAACTGGCTGCCAAACAATTAAAGCTCAAAGCAAATATTGCCATTAGAGTCAATCCACAATTCGAGCTTAAATCCTCAGGGATGAAGATGTCAGGTGGCGCAAAACCCTTTGGTATTGATGAAGAGCAAATTCCTCAGGTGCTAAAAGATCTGCCTTTAGCGCAAGTAAACTTACGCGGTTTTCATATTTTTGCTGGCTCACAAAACCTCAATGCCGAAGCAATCATCTCAGCACAACAACAAACATTTGCTTTAGCACAACAATTAGTCGAATTAGCAAGTCAGTTAACCAAAACAAAAATAGCTTACCTTAATATTGGTGGCGGTTTTGGCGTGCCCTACTTTGCTAACGAGCAACCATTAGCCGTCACCCTAATTACCGAGAACTTAACCGCACTTATAAAGCAATATAAAACCTTAGTTGATGGTGTAGAACTTATCTTAGAATTAGGCCGTTATTTGGTGGCAGAAGCAGGTATCTATGTCTGTAAAGTTGTTGATATTAAGGTGTCTCGTGGCACAAAATATTTAGTGTGTGATGGCGGTTTGCATCATCACCTGGCTAACTCAGGTAATTTTGGCCAAGTGATCCGCAAGAACTATCCGCTGGCCATTGGCAACAAACTCAATAGCAATGAGCTAGAGCAGGTTAACATTGTCGGGCCATTATGCACGCCGCTTGATATTTTAGCCGACAAGATTATATTACCTAAAGCCACTCTCGGCGATTATGTTGTCGTATTTCAATCGGGTGCATATGGCGCTTCAGCAAGCCCTAAGGATTTTTTAAGTCAGCCGAAATTAAGTGAAATATTACTTTAAACCATAATTTGACATTAATGATAGCTAAACTGGGTTAACGACTATACTCGTATTAGCCGAGTTATTTTCATTTTCATTTTCATCATGGAATAATAATGAACTGGAATAAGCGATTATTGAACACACCTGTTATTGGTCACATCACTAAAAAAATTGTCTCAGCGAAGGCAAGTAGAGAAGCGCATAGTATTTCAGATCATTTCACTGAATTTTTGCAACCTCATGTTGCCTTAAATCAAGAGTTAAGAGAAGAAGCCTTTAAAATTCGTCATAATGTTTACTGCGAAGAGCTCGCTTTTGAAGACGTTAGAGAAAATGGCCAAGAAACAGATGAATTTGACTCTCAATCTCTTTTTTCTTTAATTAAGCATAAACCTACAGAAACATTCACCAGCTGTGTGCGTTTAGTCACCTCAAAAGGCCCTGATGAATTGCTGCCCATAGAAAAATATTGTATGGACTCAATAACCAACGAAGAGCTTAGCCCTAAACGCTTTAACCGTGCTGAAATAGCGGAAATATCAAGACTAGCGGTAAAGTCTGATTTTCGCCGTCGTAAAGCCGATCACTATAAGGGCTCGGGAACTGGGGTTATTAGTGAGATTAGCTATTCGGAAACAGAATTACGTTGCTTCCCTTTTATTGCTATAGGTTTATATATGGCGGCAGCAACCATGGGTATGAACACGGGTATACGCCATGTCTATGTAATGATGGAACCGAGACTCGCGCGAAGTATGAAATTTATTGGTATTACCTTCCAACAACTGGGCCCTCCCGTTGATTACCATGGTTTACGCGCCCCCTATTACATCAATCCTGAAATATTTATGAAAGATCTTTCCCCCGGCTTTAAAAGTCTTTATAAAACGATTGAAAAAGACATCTGCTTGCAACTAAAACAAATGGACTTAACTTAACTAAGCTTAAATTATTCAAAATATAAACTACTACAACTTAACAGCGGCTTACCGCTAAGTGCCTCTCATGTCACCACAACTTGCTTCTCTTATTGAAAACGTCCTAGCTAGCGATTCGAGTTTTTCATTTGACCCTCAGCAGCTTTCGCGTTTTATGCTCGGCACAGAAGGACTCGCTTTCTTTGATAAAAAACAAAGACAGCTAATGGGCGTTATTACACTGACCCAAGCGAGCGAGATTAAGCTAATACTTGATTTAGCCAACCAATGCGCCAAGAATGAAGAGCTCGCTTTTTCCTTGTATCCAATCAGTACTGGCAACAATTGGGGCTATGGCACTAGTCAACCAACAGGCCTAAGCAATAACATTATTCTTTTAGATTTAGGTCGCTTAACAAATATAACTCACTTTGATAGCGAGTTAGGCCTAGTTACCATAGAGCCTGGAGTCACCCAGCAACAATTAAGTAACTTTTTACATCAACATAATTATGATTATATGGTGCCCGTCACGGGCGCTGGCCCGAGTTGTTCCATACTAGCCAATGCGTTAGAGCGTGGCTACGGTATAACGCCTTATACCGACCATTTTAGTGCCGTTACCAGTATGCAAGGTTATTGGGCTAACGGCAGACCTTACCAGTCAGCGGTTAACGAATTAGATGCCAGTGAGGACAAGCTTGTTGATAAAACCTTTAAGTGGGGACTTGGTCCTTATCTAGAAGGGCTGTTTACTCAATCAAACCTTGGTATTGTCAGTCAAATGACCATCCGCTTAGCGAAAATAAAACCTGATTTCACTTCTTTTTTTATCCAAATGCAAGATGATGCCTTACTTGAACAAGCAGTGCCTTTGATCAGAGACGTATTACAAACCTATGAAGGTATTGTCGGTTCAATTAACTTAATGGATCAGCGCCGCTTATTATCAATGTTTGCCAAAAACCCGAACGGTAACGATGCTCACCAAGTCATGCTTAGTAAGGATATTAATGAGCTAGCTACCGATTTAAGAGCGCCTAGTTGGACCATTGTTGGTAGTATTTACGGCACTACCCGAGTAGTGAATGCGGTAAAAAAAGAAATAAACAACATTTTCAAGCAACTACCATGCAAGCGTATCTACTCAAATAGTCCGACCATTGTCCTCGCAAATAAAGTGATTGATACTTTACCCCCCTGGTTAATCAAGAAAATACCGACGTTAACTAAAGTCGCTGAGCAGCTTGATTCATTTAATAAGGGTAAAGAAATAATGCTAGGCAAGCCCAATAAAGTTGCCTTGAAATTGGCTTATTGGCGGCATAAAGGTGCTGATGACTTTGATAAAGATAAGCTATCACCAGGTCAAGATGGTTGTGGTTTACTTTGGTATGCGCCATTAGTAACTATGAAAGCAAAAAAGATGCGCGAATTTGTCGAGTTTATTAGAGAGACTTGTCCAAAATTTAATATTGAACCTTTTATTACTTTTACTAACTTAAAACACGACTGCGTTGACAGTACCATCCCTATTGTCTTTGATTTAAGCAACCCAAAAGCAGTTAACGATGCCCATAATTGTTTAAAGATGTTGGTCGAAGAAGGCTTGAAAAAAGGTTTTGTGCCTTATCGACTTAATGTTGATCAGCAACAATGGTTACTCAATAAAGACAGTGATTTTTGGCAAACCGTTAATCAACTCAAAAGTAGCTTAGACCCTAATAATATTTTGAGTCAAGGAAGGTACAATCCTCGCTAATCAGCGCCTTGTATAATCATATAACTTGCTTATTTACTTCCACAAAAAACCCGATAATTTTATATTTATCGGGCTTTATATAAATAGTCGTTAGCATAAAGTTAACTTAATAAAGCATAGAGGCGCCAGGGTTTAATATTGTTAATAAACTGAAGCGCTCTAAATCACAATAATTAACGGCATTTTCTAACATGTCTTTATCAAGACAAAGTAGCTCTAATTGCTCTTTCGTTAACAAGTCACTGTAATCTATACTTTGCCCTTTAAAGACTTGGGTTTTGCTCATCACTCGTTTAGCAACATATAACAGCTGTGTTTCGGTACTGTATTGACTTAAGTCTTCAACATCCTGGTCACGAATAGGGGCAAAAATACTATAAGGTAATTGCCATTCTTTTAGTAGTCCGGCAGAGCATTCCCCAAAGGTAAAGCCAAGCACATCATATTGCTTAATCCAAGGTAATAAATTGATATCCTGACTTTCACAAGCACTCTGCTTATCGGCTGCCATTTGATGAACCACCAACTCACCTAAATTATGCAGTAAACCTAAAATAAATAAGCGTTCTGCATGGACTATTCCCAAGCTAGTGCCTAAAAACTTCATCAGTAAAGCACAATCAATACTTTTGATCCAAAAGTCATCAAGGTAATCTTGGTTAGCATCAATATTCTTAAAGGCTTCAGTGGTAAAGAAAGCAATAACTAAGTTATAAACTTCCGTGATACCTAACACCAAAACAGCTTTAGAAATGGTATCTATTTTACCTGGATAACTAAAAAATGGACTATTAGCCAGTTTTAGCACTGTACCAGCAAGGGCAGGATCAAGCAGGATAACTTCTGAAATATCATCTATGGTTGATGCTTCATCATCAATTAATTCTCTAATTCTAATAAAAGAATCAGACAAAACAAAAATTTCACTAGCTTGCTCTACATAATCATCTGCGGTCATACTTTTCCCTTAAATACTGCAGTCTAAAATTCCGACATCTTAAGTTACTTAATTCAACTATTTGCTCTTAGGCTAATTATAGCTAAGTGTAATCAGTTATTCTCAAGTTCAAACAACTAATAGTCAATACTTATTTGATATGAGCTGAACTTTCTCATATTGATAACACCCTTATCAAAAATCAAATACTGACCTTTAATACCCAATAATACTCCGGAAACTATCGGCGTTTTATCAAAATTAAAAGAACTAATTTTTGTTAAGTACTCACTTACAGGGAAATGAATATCTTGTACATTTGCATCCAACTCTTGCACCGCATCACTACCAAATTTAAGCCTAAGTTGCGATAAGCGCAAACTAATCTCGGGGATTAACTCTTCTGCTTTAGCCTTTAGGTCTATCGGCTCTGGCTCACCTTTTAACATGGCGCGCCAATTGGTTTTATCACTTATAAACTCTGCTAATGCGGTTTCGACGAGGCCAGACTGTAAGCGCGTGCTCACTTTAAAAATAGGTAAAGCCTGGCAAGCGCCTTGGTCTATCCAGCGAGTAGGTAATTGAGTGTGTCTGGTTATACCTACTTTTAAGCCTGAACTATTTGCCAAGTAAACATAATGGTCGACAAAACAGTTCTTTTCACCCCACTCAGGCTCACGACAAGTACCTAAATGAAAGTGACAAGTTTCAGGCTTCATAATACACATGTCACATTGGGCAAGTTTACTCATACATGGGTAACAATACCCCTGAGAATAACTCTTTTTAGTACGCTTGCCACAGTGCTTACAAGCTATATCACCAGTAAAATGTAAACTTATTGTTTTACCTATTAAAGGATTCAATTCAATACTTTGCTTAGTACCATCTCTGTTAAGACTCGCTAAAGGCAGTTGGTACTGTACTAAATTATTACTATCAAGTTGCGCGGTAAGTTTTTCTATCGCGCCGACTTCACTCATTGGCATAGTTGCTCTCTATTTTTTATGGGTATCAGGTTTTATATTTTTTCGTAAAGGACTTTTGAATTTTTATTGCTTGCTCAACCTCAAAGTACGACCGTCTTAATAGCAGGTAATACTTAAGCGCTTTTCTTTACCACTAGAACTGCACTTTCTTTCGTGTTTGTTTGACGACTTTCCGATTTGCTTTGCCAGCTAAGCGTCTCTTCACCGAACCCTTGGTTGGTTTTGTCGCTCGTCGATTTTTTTGTACTACCATCATTGATAGAATAAAGTCTTTTAAACGCGCTAGCGCATCCACTTTATTCATTTCTTGGGTACGAAATTTTTGTGCTTTGATGATCACAACGCCATCTTTAGTTACACGACTATCTTTAGAAGCAAGTAAACGCTCCTTATATACCGCAGGTAGCGAGGAACGCTTAATATCGAAACGCAGGTGAATGGCTGTTGCCACCTTATTAACACGTTGGCCGCCATTACCCGTAGCGCGTATTGCACTCAGCTCTATTTCCCAATCCGCCAAGCTGACATTATTTGATATTTCAAGCACTTTTAATTACCATTATTTACTTTTACTTTCTTTGATATTGATTATTGCGCTATATGACAACAGATAACATGACAACACAGAGCATGACAGAACATAACAAGACAACGGCTTGGTGGGTTTATTTACTTCGCTGTAACGATAATAGCTTATATGCTGGTGTTACCACAGATATTCAACGCCGAGTTACCGAACATAATAACAGTAAACTTGGCGCAAAATATACCCGTGCGAGACGACCTGTTAGCTTGGCTTACCTCGAAGCAGCAGACAATAAAAGCTCCGCTTGCAAAAGAGAGTATCAAATTCGCCACCTCACGAAAGCCAAAAAAGAGCAACTAGTCAGTAGGTATCAAGCCGCCTAAAACTAATACT
>JALJPA010000077.1 GCA_022969215.1 Colwellia sp.
ATGCTCCATAGTAGGTAAGTGTCCAAGTTGCTCTATGTGCTGTTGACCAAAATCTTAACTAAATTTTATAAGTTATTGCAATAAAGTTTTATTTGTAGATGTCATATAAAGAAAAGATCCTTTAAAATAGCAAGATACTAGCTCACTACTGAAAAAATTTATGGCCAATTATCAAAATGCGACAGAACTAAGCAAGTTAACACTGGGTAAAAGTACAGAATATTGCAGCGAATATACCGCAGAATTGCTGCAAGGAGTACCTAGAAGTTTAAATAGAGATGACTTAGCACTAGAATCAAACAATTTACCCTTTGTCGGCGAAGATGTTTGGTATGGCTATGAGCTTTCATGGCTCAATGAGAAAGGTAAGCCGGTAGTCGCTGTTGCTGAGTTTCGCTTTGCTTGTACCAGTGACAATATTGTTGAATCAAAGTCCTTTAAGCTGTACTTAAATAGCTTTAATCAAACGCGCTTTGCCAGCATTAAAGAAGTAGAACAAGTATTAACGAAAGATCTATCAAAAACTTCTGGCTCACCAGCGAAAGTAAGTTTATTTGGTGTCGATCACTGTCCCGCTTTAGCGATTGCTAAAAACTTAGATAATAGCTTTTGTATCGACGGTGAAGATATCAGTATCGATAGCTATCAATATGATGCTCAACTGCTGGCTCAAGCACAGAGTAAAGAAGAAGGTGCTCAAATTGAGGAGCATTTAGTGAGTCATTTATTAAAATCAAATTGTTTAATTACCAATCAACCTGATTGGGCAAGTATTTATATTCGCTATCGCGGTAAAGCGATAGATCATGCAACGCTGTTAAAGTATTTGATCTCCTTTCGCCAGCATAATGAATTTCATGAGCAATGTGTCGAAAGAATATACTGTGACTTGCAACAATTTTGTCAACTTGAAGAGCTGACCGTTTTCGCACGATACACACGACGTGGAGGTTTAGACATCAACCCGTTTAGAAGTAGTCATACTGAGCAAGCTCCTTTTGCTAGAACCTTACGTCAATAGCCGCTGTTACTTTCTATATGCATTTCTACATACCTGCTGAATAAAGCATTAAAGCGAAATGATTTTATCGCTTTAATGCTTACTCTGTTTATTGTTATTTTTTTGCTGGAAAATCAATTCCTGTCCATGCTTTGAAAAAGGCCTTTTGTGCATTATTGGCTTTCTTCATCGGAATTATTTTTAACTTGTTTTTAGCAATGCTACCGAGCTTTATCGCGGCCGTTGCTAACTTATCTCGGCGAAAATAAGTGATTTCAATGGCTTGCTCATCTTTAAAATCTGTTAGACGATTTACCAGATCTTTTTCTCCCATGCGTAAGCCATCTACAGCGACAATAACATCCTCTGTAGTTAAGCCAGCATGCCATGACGGACTATTCTTCTCTACCGAAGTAATGACTAAGCCATGAGTAACTTGTTTAGTTTTAACGCCAATCCATACTTTACTTTGTTTATTCGACTTATCGTCGCCACTTTTAGCATAACTCATTTCAAGTCCGGCTTTAGCCAGTAAAGGGCTGAAGTCGATTTTTGCTGTGCCGTGAATATTGTCTTGCCACCAAACTTGATAATCGCTAGCCGTAATTTTTTTTAATATATTGAGCACATCAGCTTCTTTATAACTTTGTGGTAAGCGATGTTGTTGATATAACTGGTTATGCACATTACGATAACTTTTGCTTAAATCAGTTTTAGTTAAAATATCAAAATCGAGTAACCAAGAAGCTAAAAATCCCTCAGCATAAATATTTACACTATGATTATTTCCGTAATCGCCCCCCTCGCTAATCCAAGCATCAAAACTTGCCTGCGCCACGCTTTGGCTAGTTTTTCCAGGTTTGTGCATATGTGCAGTAATACGTTTAGCCAGTGCAGTAAAAAACTCATCTGTCGTCATCAAGTTACCGCGTAATAGCAGTTGGTATTGTAAATAGCTTGTTGAGCCCTCTACCAGCCATAACAAGTTAGAATAGTTTTCTTGCTGATAATCATAAGGCACAATACCTTGAGGACGGTACTGTTTTACATTCCAAGTATGAACAAACTCATGGGCAGCAACTGCAATAAAGCTAAGGTAATCTTTACGGGTCGAAAATTTGAAGCGCGAGCGTTGAATAATAGTTGAATTAACATGCTCTGTTGCGCCGCGAGCACCGCTGGTTGCATGCACCATAAATACATAACGCTTAAAAGGGTAGTCTTGCCAAATATGCTTACTTTGTTTTACTAAAACTTGTAAGTCTTCTACCATTTTAGCACTGTCATAATTACCTTCCCCCCAGATAACCAATTCATATTGTCGGTTATCAACGCGAAATTCGTGGTGTTCGTTAATACCGGTTTCAATGGGTGAATCAACTAGTTGATCATAGTTACTGGCAATAAACTGATGATTGTTATCTCCGGACTCAAGGCCAGAGATACTACGCCACAATTTAGGTACCGAAAGCTGGACAATATGTTCTAAATCTCGACTGGCTTCAGTGTACATAACCACAGCTGAGCTATCTAAAAAGGCATGGCTATCATCAATATGACGAGTTCTCTTCGCTAGTTCATTGGCATATACTTGGTAAGTTAAGTGAATACCTTTAAGTACATTACCTTGACTATCTTTAGCAACAAAGTCACGAATACCATTCGCTAAGTTTAAGGTTTGATACTTTCCGGTTCTCCACGTAGGTAAATAAAAATTAAGCTGTTTTATATTACTTTTGTCGAATTGAAGTTCTACTTTAGCTAGATGATGCTCAGGCTGCTCGATGTTAATGCTAACTTTTACGCTCGCATAAGCAGATATTAGTTGTGCAAAAAATAAAGATATTGCTATTATTAATTTGATTTTATAGTTAAACACGCAAGTAAGTTCTCTCATTATTGATAGACAAAGTGACTGTCGTAAGATTTCGTTATTTTAACAACGAAGAAATACTCAATGCTATGAAAAGTTAACTTCAAGAAGTAAAAGTTGATTTTTTTTCACATCAAGATTGATAAATAACGTTTTTATGGTATAAATTGTCTTATACTAAGAGCGAAGCACACGTCATAAATTATTTTAATGGCGAAACAATAAACAAAGTAAATCACTTAATACTAGACCTCACTCGACATTAGGATAAATCGGTTTTATGAATGACAGTTCTGTTGCCCAAAAGCAACTAGTTGCATTAAAAAGAAAGCTTGATTCTGCAATTGAGTCTCGCAGTTTACTAGAAGAAGATTTTAATCTGCAATCAAGTCTGCTCATTCAATTCATTGCTAAATTATCCCTTGTCTCCAAAGGTATTGACCTTGAATTAGACAACCGCTTAGCTCAGTTAAGAACGTTATTCACTAAGTCGGCTCCTATTAGCGATATCGAAGCTAAGATTACCGTTATTAGTAAATTATTACAGCAACACAGCGTAACAAATGAGAAAAACATTTCTCATATGCATGAACAATTTAATCAAGCGGGTGAAAGTTTACAGAAGATCAATGGTCTACCCGGTGGTTTACGCAGAGATCTACGGGCGTTGTTAACCGAAACAAAAGAAAGTAAAGATGCCTTAACCCAATATATTCCTTTATTAAGTCAATTATTAGCTTTTTATGACCACGCGTTAAAAGCCAAAAATGGTTTACCTAAACAAGGTATTTTACAGGCGCCTCAGCTTACTTCGCCAGTAGTTCAGTTACCTAATGAAAATGAAGTCGCTATTTTTGACGCCAGTATTCTTGAAAAAATATCAGTATCACTTAGCTCATTGCCATTATCGAAAGTACATACCAATGAGTTATTAGTGATTAAGAAAAAGCTAATGACGGATAAGTCGACTGATGAAGTACTCAATCACCTTATCGATATATTTGATGTCATAGTTGCCGACTTTAAAGATGAACATAATAGTGCCAAGAATTTTTTAACGAGTTTAAGTGCGACACTAACAACCGTCCAAAGCGCAGTAAAAGAAACGATTGTTACGCAAAAAAACTCTCAAAAAACCAACGAAAAAATCAATCAGAAATTACAAAGCCAGTTGATTGATATGACAGGCACTGTGGAAAAAGCCCTATCATTAAATCAAGTCAAAGAAGATATAAATGAAAAGCTGCAGTTTATCGCCAATACATTGGAGCAAAAGTCAAAGTTTGAGCAACAAAGTCACCAAGAATTAGCTGATAAACTTAATAATATGTCTGAAAAAGTAGAACGGTTAGAAGAGCAAAGCAGAATATTCGAACAAAAACTGGTTGAGCAGCAAAGAAAAAGTATGATCGATGCGCTAACAAAATTGGCAAACCGAGCAGCTTTTGATGATTACTTTGCTAAAGCAATGGTACGTTTTCATCATAAGCCGTTCCAGCTAGCGCTAGTGGTACTTGACATTGATGATTTTAAAAAAATTAATGACACCTATGGTCATACCGCTGGCGATAAAACGCTACAAGTCATTGCTAATACCATTGTAAAAAATGTCAGTCAGGGGGTTTTTGTTGGCCGCTATGGTGGTGAAGAGTTTGTCTTGATTTATTCTAAAACTCAAGAGAAGGCCTTAACCCTAGAGCTGAATGCGCTGAATAAATACATAGCTCGGCTACCTTTTAAGTTTAAAAATAATAAGGTAAGTATTACCCTTTCAATTGGCGCGACCCATATAAAACCGGATGATAACATCCATATTGCTTTTGAACGTGCCGACCAAGCAATGTATAAAGCAAAAAAACAAGGCAAGAACCAAGTTATTTACGTTAAGTAACTAAGAAAAATAGTGACTTAAGTACCGCTTTTAACACCTCAAAAAACAGCGATATTTTCATAATAATTGATAATCAGCATAAAAGGAGTGAGTTATGCATACTCAAATTAACCCTGTTGGTAATATGAACTTGCTATCACAAGCCGAAGTAGATCAACTGCAGCAATCTGTTAGTAGCCCTTTATATACACTTTACCGAAATTGCTCTCTCGCCGTACTTAACGCAGGCTCAAATACTGATGATGCCGAAGAGATTTATCAAAAATACCTTACCTTTGAAATACAGGTCTTAAGGCGAGAACGCGGTGTAAAAATTGATTTAAAGAATCCCCCCATGCATGCCTTTGTCGATGATAAAATTATTAGGGGCATTAGAGAACATCTTTCAGCGGTATTACGCGACATCCTCTTCCTTCATAGCCGTTACAGAGCAATGCCAAAAACGTCAGAAGCTATTACTGATGCAACTTTCGATATCCTAAGAAATGCCAATGTTATCCTACCCGAAACTGAGCCTAGTCTAGTAACCTGCTGGGGCGGTCACTCAATCAAACACAATGAGTATAAATATACTAAAGCTGTCGGTTACCAACTAGGTTTACGCGGCTTTAATATATGCACTGGTTGTGGCCCTGGGGCCATGAAGGGCCCAATGAAAGGCGCTACTATTGGTCATGCTAAGCAACGTAATAAAGAAGGCCGCTATATTGGCTTAACCGAGCCAAGTATTATTGCTGCTGAGCCGCCAAACCCCATAGTGAATGAATTGGTCATTATGCCGGATATTGAAAAGCGTTTAGAAGCCTTTGTTCGTATGTCACATGGCATAATTATTTTTCCTGGCGGCGCCGGGACTGCTGAGGAATTACTCTATATTTTAGGTATTATGCTCAACGAAGAAAATGCTGAGCAACAATTACCTATTATTCTTACCGGTCCGGCAAGTGCTATTGAGTACTTTAATGAAATAGATGCTTTTATTGGCGCTACTTTAGGTGAAAAAGCCCAATCTTTGTATCAAATAGTGGTTGACGATGCGGTTAAAGTTGCCCAAGTGATGAAAGGCGGTTTAGATAAGGTACTTGCTCACAGAAAAAAAACCGGTGATGCTTATCACTTCAACTGGTCACTTTTGATAGCCGAGGACTTTCAACACCCCTTTGAGCCAACCCATGAGAATATGGCAAACCTAACCATTAGCCATGAACTTTCTACGGCTGAGCTAGCGGCTAATCTACGCCGCGCTTTTTCTGGCATAGTGGCAGGTAACGTAAAGTCTGGCGGCATCAAAGCCATCCGAGAATTTGGTCCTTTCGAGATCTCAGGGGATAAAAAGATAATGGCATTAATGGATAAGCTACTTGCTTCCTTTGTAAGCCAACAGCGGATGAAATTGCCTGGCAGTGAATATATTCCCTGTTACAAAGTAATTGAGGGTTAACATTGGCCGCTCACTTAATACTCATTGATGCGCTAAATTTAATTCGCCGTGTGTACGCAGTACAAGAGCGTCCATTTATGCAGATAAAACAACAGCACGGCGATGAATTATCTACTAGCACACAAGAGCAAGTACTCTTTAACACGCAAAAAAACTGTGTAAATGCCTTGGTTAAGATTATCAACCAGCATGAGCCAACTCATGCGCTAGCTGTTTTTGATAGTCAACAGCCCTGCTGGCGTTACCAGCTTTTCGACGGCTATAAAAAAGGTCGAAAAAAAATGCCGGATCACCTTGCCCAGAAACTAACAAGTATTCAAGACGCTTTTATGGAGCAAGGTGTCGATTCACTAACTTCTGATGAAGATGAAGCCGATGATCTTATTGCTACCTTAGCGGTAAAGATGGCATTTCATGGACAAAAGGTAACTATAATTTCCACAGACAAAGGCTTCCTGTCTTTACTTAGCCCGAACATTTACCTTTATGATTACTTTAATCGCCGTTACTTAGATGAGGAACACGTGCAAAGTAAATTCAATGTTAAGTCTTCGCAACTGATAGATTTTTGGACGTTAACGGGAGATAACACCAATAAAATTGAAGGCGTAAGCGGCATTGGCCAAGTTAATGCCGCTAAATTACTTAACCAATATGGCTCATTAAAAGCCACACTTAACGCCACAGACTTAAAGTCATCGCTTAAAGATAAGTTGATAAATAGCACTGAGCAAATGGATTTAGCCAGAAAACTGTTAACGTTAAAACAAGATATCCCTTTAGGTTTTAATTTAAAAGATATCCGCTTAACAACGTCTTCACCTACCCCCAGAATTAATGATAATATAATTGCCATTAATGGCGATAGAAACTAAATGCAGAAAGATAAAAAACTATGAATAAAAAAGTAATCGGCCGAATTTTACTTGCGCTAGCACTCTATGGCATATTTGTCGCTCTTGTTGTCACCTTTTACGATGACAGCCCGGATAAAATGAAGTGGGATGACAGAGAGGCTTATAACCGTCAATTCATTGCGAAGATTAAATTAGACAAATTTACTTTTGAACAAGCATTAACTCAGATAGGTAGCCCAGATATTACTGAAGCTAGAACCATTGATGAGGTTAGTTATCAAGTAATGTTTTACCGTACTCAGCATGTAAAATCTGATGGCATTACCACGCAAGATGAATGCACCTTCTTGCTATTTGTTAACGGCATTCTCAAAGAAATTGGTTTAGGCGATAATTACCCTGAGCAATGGGGCATCATTAAAAACCATCTTAGCATAGGTAAAAACCTACCCATTATAGACTAAAGTCAAATTGATACTGATTTAGTAACCCCCTACTATCATTTGTTAACTTGTTATACCTGCAAAAGGCCAAGCCATTTTGCAGGTAACAATAAAAACTTTCAAGCTCGCATACATAGTAATACCATGATATAAAACGCCCAATAAAGCACTGAGCGGACCACTTAATCACTCGACTTTAAATGTGTGACTAAGTGGTCCGTTATGCATTACGCAATTAACTAGATATATATCGTTGTTAAGTAAAAGATAAATAGACGCGTATTATTCCAAAGACTTCTTTCAAAATATGATGACAAGGTGAATTTAATGACTAAAAAAACCATCACGGTAATTCCTGGCGACGGTATCGGCCCGAGTATTATCGATGCCACTATTAAAGTATTAGATAAAGCAGGCTGTAATTTTGAATATGAATTCGCAGATGCTGGCTTAACTGCCCTAGAAAAACATGGTGAGTTAGTACCCGAAGAAACTATAAAGCTAATAGAAAAGAACAAAGTTACCTTAAAAGGGCCGTTAACGACCCCTGTTGGAGAAGGTTTTACTTCAATCAATGTAACCTTGCGTAAACAATTTAAATTATACGCAAACCTTCGTCCGGTATTGTCATTTAAAGGCACTAAAGCACGTTATGAAAATATTGATATTCTAACCGTGCGTGAAAATACCCAAGGTATGTACTCAGGTGTTGGCCAAATCACTTCAGAAGACGGTAATGAAGCGCAAGCGATGAGTATCATTACCCGTGATGGTGCTGAGAAAATATTAACCTTTGCTTATGAGACTGCTCGTAAAGAAGGTCGTAAGAAGGTCACTGCAGTTCATAAAGCGAATATTTTAAAATCAACTTCAGGCTTATTTTTAAAGGTTGCCCGAGAAGTTGCTCTGCGTTACCCCGAAATCGAATCAACAGAAATGATTGTTGATAATTGCTGTATGCAATTGGTGATGAACCCTGAACAGTTTGATGTCATAGTAACAACGAACCTATTTGGCGATATTTTATCTGATTTATGTGCAGGTTTAGTGGGTGGTCTTGGTATGGCTCCCGGCGCTAATATTGGTGAAGACTGTGCAATTTTTGAAGCCGTACATGGTAGTGCGCCTGATATTGCTGGTAAAAACTTAGCCAACCCTACGTCGGTGATCTTAGCGGCTATTCAAATGCTTGAATACTTAGAGATGAGTGATAAAGCAGAAAAAATTAGAGCAGCTATTACCGATGTTATTGCCTCGGGTGATCGAACAACAGGTGATTTAGGTGGCACTCATGGCACTACTGACTTTACTCAAGCGGTACTTGAAAGACTGTAAATTTGGTATCTCATTTTTTCCGCCACTTTAGGGTGGCAAACCAGCCTCCCTCCTCCCTTAAGAACGATCAATATTTATTATTTTAATATTGATCTTTTTTATCATCCTACTGTATCTAGCCGTTAGTATCGGCTAATGCTTTTATCTTTCTCAGCAACCTCCAGCCAGTCTAATAAAGACTTCTCTAGCAGTTGTTTTTTACTTAGTAAGGGAGTGCTATTCATGCAATCCTGTAATTTACCGCTAGCAAAAGCTACCCATTAACTTTTCACTAACCTTGAATTACTTGCGATGGATACTTTGTAAGGTGAGCCACTATATTAATAAGCTTACTATCTATTAAATCGAGTAGAGATTAACCAAAATAGTATCCTGCATACTTTGTTACATTTTTATGACAAAACATAGTGTTTTTATCACAAACTGAAGATATAACAGACAGCAACTTTTCCTTTACTCGGCTATACTTCCCAACATCACAAATACGAATAACAATCATTTAGTACTCTTGTGCAATTCATCACTCCATGGAAAGTGAACTAAAAGGACTTATCATGAAAATCAAACATAAACTATTATTACAAGCGGTATTACTTGCAGTAGTTCCTGCAACAATCATTGCCATTGCCATCACATGGCAAGCAAACCAGTCTTCATTTTCTGCGCTAGAAGAAAAAACCCAAGAACAATTAATCTCCCTGAGAGAACTAAAGAAATCACAAATAGATGACTATTTAAAGTTGGTTACCAGGCAAGTATCCACGCTAGCTAAAAACCCTTCGGTAAAAAATGCAGCGACTAGTTATATAAAAACATTTAAGCAGCAGTCAATTTCGCCAACAGAATTAAGCGCTGCCGAGATGACATTACAACAATATTATCAAAATGAATTTACCCAGACTTTTAATGAAAAAAATTCTGAAAAAGCCTATGCCAAGGGTAAATTCTCACAGCTAAGTAATAAAGCAAAATATTATCAAGCAAAATATATTGCTGATAATCATTTTGAACTGGGAAATAAAGACAAATTATTAAATGCTGGTGATTCTGCTTATGATCAAAGCCATCAGCAATACCATCCTATGTTTCGTGAGTATTTACAACAATTTGGCTACTATGATATTTTTATTGTAGATGCCCAGTCTGGCCATATTGTCTACAGTGTTTTCAAAGAACTTGATTATGCCACGTCCTTAAAGTCTGGCCCTTATGAAAATTCAGGTATTGCTAAAGCTTTTAATAAGGCATTAACCCTTAGGGGCAATGACACTAGCGCTCTAGTTGATTTTGAAGGTTATTATCCATCATACGATCAAGCAGCTTCTTTTATTGCCTCACCGATAAGAAATACTAATGGTGCAGTCAATGCGGTATTAATTTTTCAGATGCCTATTGATGGCATTAACAAAATAATGACCAATAATAACCAATGGCAGCAAGTAGGTTTAGGTTTATCAGGAGAAACCTATTTAGTTGGCTCTGATAATAAATTACGCAGCGAAAGCCGCTTTCTAATAGAAGATAAAGAAAATTACTACAAAGCACTCTCGACAGCTTCTCATCAACCTAACCTTGACAAAATAAAGGGTTATGGCTCAGCGATCGGCCTACAATTTGTAGAAACCCTTGGCACACAACGGGCATTGAGTGGTAGTACAGATTTCACTCAATTTATTGATTATCGTGGTGTCGAAGTACTATCTGCTTATACACCGATAAAATATGGTGAATTTACCTGGGCACTAATGGCAGAAATTGATGTTTCTGAAGCTTTTGCTGCAGCAACAAAGTTAAGTAATAATTTATTAGTCAATTGTTTAATTTTATTAGTCATTATTGCTCTGATCAGTATTATCATCGGCCTAATAAGTACTAATAAATTAGTACAACCGATTAACTCACTAGTTGCTAGCATTACTAACATAGCGCAAGGTGATGGCGATCTTACCGCCAAGCTTGATATAGCAAAACGCTCAGATGAAATTGGGGATATAGGTAAAGCCTTTAACCAATTTGTCAGTAAAATTCGTCATATCATTATTGATATTGACCATCATGCTGCACAACTTGCTTCTTCATCTGAAGAATTATCTGCCGTGACCTTAGAAAGTAATAATATTGTGGTATTACAAAAAAGAAAAACTGAGCAAACTAGCCAAGTAATGTCTGAGTTTAATGCCAGTATTAATGAAATTGCCGATAACTCATTACACACAGCCGAGCTAACCAATGAGGCAAGTGGTGAATCTTTGAAAGTTGCCGATTTATCAGCGAATGCCCATTTAGCGATTAATGAGCTAGGAGAGTCAGTTAGCAGCGCTGCTAAAGAATTACAGCAGCTTAATAGTCAAGTTGAAGATATAAGCTCAGTGCTGAGTGTTATTGATAATATTGCCGAGCAGACCAATTTACTAGCCCTTAACGCCGCGATTGAAGCTGCGCGTGCTGGTGAATCTGGCAGAGGGTTTTCAGTGGTTGCCGACGAAGTACGAACGCTAGCAGGTAAAACTCAAGAATCTACCATAGAAATTCAAGAGAAGATTAAACGCTTAAAAGCATCATCTAGTCGGTCAGTTTCAGCAATGGAAAATGCCTCAAACGAAGCTAATAAGGGCATAAAACTGGTGATGGAAACAGCGAGAAGCTTAAAAAACATTTCAGCGTTAGTTTCAAATGTTAGTAGTAAAAACAGTGCAAATGCTACGGTAGCAAAACAACAGAGTGTTAGTGTTAATGAGGTTCATCAAAATATTATTGATATTGCCGAATATACTGATAGTAGCTCAAGTGCCGCCCAACAAACCTCGCAAGCATCTGAAGAGTTAGCAAAACTTGCCGTTAATATGTCTAACATAGTACAGCAATTTAAGTACTAGTCGCACCCAGTGAAAGATAAAAAACGGAAAGTTTACTCGGTACTGATGGCACAACAGACTTTACTGATGTTGTGCTTGAGAGACTATAAAGCTAATCATTCGCAGTAAACTGTCTACATAAAAAAGCTATCTAGTTAATTTATAAACTAGATAGCTTTTTATTTGTCATTAGATCAGTTATTTAAAGAAACGCTAACGATTAATCTTTTTCCCTAAGCGGCGCTGGAGAAAGTAAGCGTGCGTGGACAGTGATTTCTTCACGATCATAATACAAGTGCTTGGCATAAAGTTCATATTTGACATTATGTTTAACAAACGCATCTTTTATCGCCTGTAGATCATTAGTCACTTGCTGGTAACGCCCTTTCATCGGCAATTTCAAGTTAAACATCGCCTCTTTGCAATAGCCTTTAAGTAACCATTCACTCATCAGCTTAGCGACTCGCTGTGGCTTCTCTATCATGTCACACACCATCCAATGGACATTGTGCTTCATTGGTCTGTATTTAAAGCCATCCATCATTTTATGTTTTACTTGACCTGTTTCCATTAAAGACTCTGCCATAGGGCCATTATCTATCGCGGTAACCATCATACCACGACGAACTAGCTGATAAGTCCAACCTCCAGGGGCTGAGCCTAAATCAACAGCGTTCATACCTGAAGTTAACCGTTCATCCCACTCATCACGAGGAATAAAATATAAAAAGGCTTCATCAAGTTTCAACGTAGAACGGCTCGGTGATGCACTAGGAAACTTTAATCTAGGAATACCCATTACATGGGGTGAACTATTACGGGCTAATGAAAAGCCTAAAATGACTTCCTGTCCGGTAAGAAATAGCGCATGTAAAATAGCACCATCGGGATCATCTGCTGAATTATTACTTTTCTGAGTAAGCACTTTATTTTTACGCAAAGCTTGACGTAAAGGCACTGAAAGTTTTCGACAAAACTTACTTAAGGCTTTACCGTCATTATCATCAGCCATTTCCATACGTAAATCGCTATATTGCCAATCAGAGCCTAGCGCTTCAATAATAGCTTCAACACGATTGTAATCTGGTAATGCTATTGTTTCAGTTACTGTAACAAACCACTGACGAGCGAAAATAAGTCGCTTAAGCGGCAGCTTATTCATTAATTCTTCGCCATGTTTACTTTCTTGTAGGTGAAAAAAAACGATACCTTTATTTTTCTTTAGCTCTAAATAGCCATACATTTCATTCCAAGCAGCTTTTTCTTGGATTTCTGCGCCACACTCTTTTTCAAAGCCTGGACGACAAAATAATACGATGGAAGTCATATGTTGTTTTTACCTTGTATATCTTATGGTCGAAATAAACAATGGACCAAATTGTATTAACACTACAAATACTGTAGTTAAAAATTATTTTTACTTTCAAATGCGAGTAATAGCCAACCTAGCGCAAACGCAATACCACCGAAAGGGGTTAACTTACCGATAAGTGTAAGTTCAGAAAATGATTTAATATATATTACGCCGCAAAAAAGCAAAATCCCGGTAACAAAAGCAATACAAGCACTAAGTAACACCTTAGAGGGTTTAGTTACTTTCAGCCAAACTAATATGACTAATAACGCAAGTGTATGAAAAAATTGATATTGTAGGGCGGTTGCTAAGCTAGATTGTACCTTTAATGGTAATGTTTGACCGCCATGAGCCAGCCAAGCGCCGAATAGTACAGAAAAACAGCCACTGATACCAACAAAAATCATCATACTTTTTAGTAAAGCACTGCTAGCCTCTAATTTTAGCTGCGGCTTCTTTATATTAGTGCTGATCATAACTATTCCTCATGCTCGACTTTGCTATCGACAAGTACCTGATTAATAAAGAGGACAATTTCCTCAACCGCACGCTTCATATGAGCCTGCAAAGTAAAACCTGATTTAACTCTGGGTTTGAAGCTATGATCGCCATCAGGTAAAAACACACACTGACAGTGCTCAGCCAGCTGATAGCTGAGAATCTCTTCTTTATTGCCCAAGGTATCGCGGTCACCCTGAACAATGAGGACGGGCTTACAGGCACCAAACAAAGGTTCAAGACGAAGCTTTTCTGGTTTTTTCGTCGGGTGAAACGGATAGCCTAAACAAAAAACAGCAGATATTTTATTGAGTAAATTGGCTTTTAATACCTCAGGATCCGCCACTAAACTTGCAGCTACTCTAGATCCCATTGATTTTCCGCCAATAAACAAAGGCAGAGCCTTACTATTGCAGTGTTTAACTACGTGTTCTACAACGGTTTGATAGCAAGGTAACAACTTAGGCATTCTATCTGGGGGATATTTTTTACCCGTTAGTGCTCTTTTATCCATAAAGGGAAAATTAAAACGTATGACATTGATGTTTGCCTTATTAAGTAATAAAGCAATTTCAGCCATAAACTCGTGAGTCATATTAGCACCAGCACCATGAGCAAAGATTACCTGCGCTGTAGCGTTGTCGACAGTATCCCAAATTATATTGATATCACTGTCGTCTACTCCTCTTATAACTTGAGACTTCACTTTAATATTTACTTGTATTGAAGCCATTAATTTATCTGCCCATCGGTGATTTGCTCTTGCTCTGCTTCAACCATGTCTAACATCCACTTTCTAAAAGCAGCAATTTTACCATTATCTTTCTGGTTTTCACGACAGACAATGAAATAAGCATTTTTACTTACTAACACATCGTTAAAAGGACAGACTAATCGTCCCGAATCAATGTCAGGCTTAGCTAAAACACTGTAAGCCAAAGCAACCCCTTGCCCGTGTAAAGCGGCTTGTAAAACCATAGCTGAATGACTAAAAATAGGTCCGTGATTAACATTAGCTCCTTTAACGCCAACTTGTTTAAACCAGCGTTTCCAATCTCTACGAGAGGTGTCATGGAGTAAATTGTGTTTTGATAAATCATCTAATGACAACAGTGGTGGTTTGCCATTAGCAGCATTTTCTTGCATTAATAATGGTGAACAAACGGGAATAAGATATTCAGTATTCAATTTATCAGCATGAATATTTGGCCAACGTCCTCTACCATAATAAATCGCAACATCAACATCTTCTGTCAGTGAGTTCTCCGCTTGGTCAACCGCTTTAATCCTAACATCAATATCTTCATGTAGAGCATTGAAGGTCGTTAACCTGGGCACTAACCATTGAATAGCAAAACTAGCTTGTGAACTGACCGTAATAGCCCCTTTAGCACCACGCGCTAATAAACGCTCCGTGGCTTCATGTATAGAGCTGAAAATATCTTTTATATCCAAATAATATGACTGCCCTTCCTCTGAGAGGAGCAGGGCTCGATTTTTTCGCATAAACAATTTAATGCCTAAATGCTCTTCTAAAGATTTAATTTGATGACTTATTGCCGCTTGGGTGACAAAAAGCTCTTCTGCTGCTCGGGTAAAGCTCAGCTGCCTTGCCGAGGCTTCAAATGCGCGCAAAGCGTTTAGTGGTGGGAGTCTATTAGCCAAAATTCACCTAGAACCTTTCGATATAATTAAAAATATTCACTTTAAAAGTGCATAAAAACCTACAAACCTAGCATAACAATTATTCATTAGTTTTTCTAATGAATAACATTAATTTAAGTCATTTTTATTTTTTCATCAACTTGCGTATTATTCACACCGTAGATGAAGGACATCATCTCAACGTTTTATGAAACTCAGGTACAGCGTGTGCTCCCAACCCACGCGCTTTATTTTGAAGAGTAAAACCAGCGCGAGAAAAGGTCCTAATAAATCTACAGGGAATAAAAAATTTATTATTAGGTTATATACAGGACATAAACATGAAACAAAGCATTAAAAAAACTAACTTACTTGTCGCATTATTCGCCACTACTTTATTGAGTACTGCAGCCACAGCTTCGGTACCAAAATCTGCACTTGTTAAAGCTGAGCCAATTAATCAAACTCAACTGACTAGTGCCGCACATAACAGCCTAAAGCTTTCTTTAGCGCCAATTAAAATCAGCTTTACTCAACAGACAACAGACTCCGGCCTTGCTAAACAAAAGCAAATGGCGAACCAAAATAAGTCTGTTACCTTAACTAAAGCAAGTTTAATTGCTGAATAATTAGATTGAGCTACACTGTGATGATAGCAACATTAGCATCAGAGTATAGATTCGACTAATGTAGTTGATATAGGCTATCAGAGCCCTTTGAAAGGCTTTATTGAACCTTAATTAAAAGTAAACATACTAACATATTTCAAAATGCTCGCACATTACTGAAGTAAGATCTTAATTTTTAAGATCGACCAATAAAAAAGGTGTCCTAGGACACCTTTTTTATTGGCTTAGATTATTGTTCACTCAAAGCTTATTTTATTAAAGATTTACTTAGTTAAAATCTGCTTCGGTAATCACTGAACAAACCAATAAAGGCTAAGACTGTGACTTACATACGGCTTAGCCCTTAAGCTAACCCGTAGCTTTAATAAGGTAACGCTAATCTGTAATTAGTGGCTTAAAGCCTTTCACTAAATCATCTATGGCTTTCATTTGTGCTAAATAAGGTTCTAGTTTATCAAGGGGCAATGCACAAGGACCATCGCATTTAGCTGCGCTAGGATCAGGGTGCGCTTCAATAAACAAGCCTGCAATACCTATTGCCATGCCACTACGGGCTAACTGTGCTGCTTGAGCACGACGACCATCGGCACTATCACTGCGACCACCAGGTTTTTGTAAAGCGTGTGTAGCATCAAATATCACTGGCGCGTAACTTTTCATCTCATCCATTGCTAACATATCAACAACAAGATTGTTATAACCATAACAACTACCACGCTCACATAAAATAATGTTCTCGTTACCAGCTTCAGCAAATTTGGTGATGATATGTTTCATCTCATGAGCGGCAAGAAATTGTGGTTTCTTAACATTAATGACAGCACCTGTTTTAGCCATTGCGACCACAAGATCGGTTTGTCTGGCTAAAAATGCAGGTAATTGAATGACATCAACAACTTCACTTACCGGCTGAGCTTGGTAAGACTCATGTACATCAGTGATAATTGGTACATTAAAGGTTGCTTTGATTTCTTCAAAAATTTTCAAACCTTCATCTAAGCCTGGACCACGATAAGAGTTGACTGACGATCGATTAGCTTTATCAAACGAAGCCTTAAAGACATAAGGAATGCCTAGCTTCTGAGTAACTTCAACATAATGCTCAGCAATTTTCATGGCAAGGTCACGTGATTCAAGTACGTTCATACCACCAAAAAGTACGAAAGGTTGCTCATTAGCAACCTCAATACTTTTAACCGAAACTGATGTAATTGTCATAATTTAATCCTAGATATAACAAAGCGTAAAATATCACTCTATTTTACGCTTTTAGTAAAAGTCATTCAGTAGTTGTTAGCTTACTGTAACACGTTAAATAGTTAAAGATTAACTACCAATAATTCGTAATAGTTGTCCACATATCCAAGCCATGTAGGTACCTAAGGCATAGCCTAGTACCGCAAGTAACACACCAACAGGCGCTAATGATGGATGGAATGCCGAAGCAATGACCGGAGCTGATGCTGCTCCACCAATATTTGCTTTACTGCCTACGGCTAAATAGAAGATTGGAGCTTTAATCATTCTACCGACGATAAACAATAAAATAATGTGTATTGCCATCCAAATTAAACCAATAACCACGTATTTAGGTGCTTCGGCAATTTGCGTGATATCCATGTGCAAACCGATGGTGGCAACTAAAATATATAAGAAGCTACTACCCACTTTTGAAGCACCAGCATGTTCAAGCTGTCTTACTTTAGTAAATGACAATGTTAAGCCGATAGTGGTTACGACGACAATTATCCAGAATAACTTGCTGTGTAAGCTGAATTTTTTCAACTCTGGGTAGTTAAGTTGGAAAAATGGTACCAATAAGTCAGCTAAGAAATGTGCAAAACCAGCAGCACCAAAAGCGACGGCAATAATAAGCATAAAGTCTTTTAGCTCTGGAGTTCTTTTATGCTCTCGTTCATTGGCTTCCACTGTGGCAATAAGTTTGTCAATACCTGAGGTGTCAGCGCCACTTTTAGCATCAATAGCCTTATGGTTAGCCGCAATATAAAGTAAACAAGCCATCCAAAGATTTGCCACGACAATATCTACCGTTACCATGATGGTAAATATTTTACCGTCAGCTTCAAAAATCTCTTTCATCGCCAACATATTTGCACCACCACCAATCCAGCTACCGGCTAGTGCAGCCATACCACGCCAAACCGCTTCAGGACCGGTAACACCTATTAATTCAGGCCAAATTGCCGAGACAATTAATAAAGAAATTGGCCCACCAATAACAACGCCAACGGTACCGGTTATGAACATAATTAATGCTTTACTACCTAGCCCTACAATAGCTTTAATATCAATACTTAATGTTAACAGCACTAAACAAGCTGGTAGCAGGAAGTATTTTGCCACGTCATCAACTTTACTAACTTCGGCACTCACGATGCCAAAGGTATTTAATAGCGAAGGCAATAAGTAACACATTAATAATGCAGGTACATACTTATAAAATTTTTGGCAAACAGAGTTTTTACTATTAGAGGTATAGAATACAAAGCCCAGAATAAGGGTCAAAATACCGAGTACTACTGCGTCATTGGTAATGAGTGGCGCATTCGCCACAATATTGTCTTGCATCATTTTACCTTTTATCTTTATTTTTATTTTTATTTTTGATGATGTAAAAAAAACTAGTGAAGGATGTTATTACCGACATCAATTTTTTCAAGTTGAATTTTTAATATTTTCGCTGCGGGATCTTTAGGACATTGCTCAACAAAGTATCGATAATCATCCACCGCCACTTTAAAACAATCAAGCTGGTGGAGCAAAAAGCCACGATCTCTGCGTTGCAACGGGTCGTCCGGGGTTAATGACAAGATAACGTCAACACAAGTTAGCGCCTTATCAAATACCTGCTCACGAATGAGAGTATTTTTCAGAGCAGAAAGGTGTTCAACCAAGGCGACATTATCATCGATAGCTTTTAAGTCTTGCTCCTCTGGGTCGCCGTCTAAGTCATCTAAACGTATATCCAACTCAGTCCAGTCTAGTGACTCGCCAGTTACCGCATCAAAAATAATAGCGTACTGCTCATCACAGCATAGACGCATCATAATTTTATTTGGAATAAACACTAAGTCGATTTCAAAGCCACAAGCGATAATGATCTCTTTGACCAAAGCTGCCTTAACAATGGGTGACATAGCGCGTTGATTCAAACCTTTGGCGACACTGTAAGCCGAGATAGGCCAACGAGTTTGATACCTATCAATAAATAAATGCTGAAAGTACAATTCATTAAGTAAAGCTTCAGCTTTTTCTACTGGCGATTCAATTTCACTAACGACAGCAACACACTGACTGATAATTGTTTCTAAACTATCGAGTGATGCCTCCGTTTGGTCCGGAACTTGCCCATTACCGGCAAAAATATGCTCTTCAAGTAAAACAAGTTTTTGCAGTAAATCTTTATCTACTGACTTTAATTCTGATAAAAACAATTCATTCATAACAGCTTATTACATGACCCCGTTCTTTACTTGTTTTGTTGACTCTGCTGTACGCCAACAATTAGCTGAAAAAATACGCTTCTCGCGTCATCGCTAAACGTACTATCAACATTACCCATCCTATTGCGCCCAAGTAGCCTAGAATTTGCATTGCTCTATTACGCGCTAATTTCAAGGTGTAATATCCGGTAAAGATATAAGCAAACAAAGCTAAAATCTTTTCAGCTAACCACATTTGCTCCATTGGATTGAAATGTAGCTTTACTGCCAACGAAATACCGGCAATAAGTAAAAAGGTATCA
>JALJPA010000078.1 GCA_022969215.1 Colwellia sp.
CTGAATCAAAGCTGTTGTATTTGATATTAATCAGTGTTTTAGCAACACGAATAGGATTAATGTTTAACTTGGCTTCACAAACAAAGGCTAATGAGCCTTCAGAGCCGGTAATCAAACGTGATAAATCAACGCCAGTAATCTCTCCTGCTTCGTTTGCCGTTAAGACGTTTTCTAAATCATAGCCGGTTAGAAAACGGATTAAGCGTGGGAACTTCTCTAATACCAAGGCGCGATTTTCAATACAAGAATCAAGTACTTGTGCCATGATCAGGCCATAAGTGTTTTCCTGCTTAGCTAAGTCCCGTGCTTGCGCTAAATCCATCGGCTCAGTATTAAATACCTCGCCATTGGCAAGTACCGAGTCCAGAGCTAAGACATGGTTTGAGGTTTTACCGTAAACTAATGAGCCTTGTCCTGATGCATCGGTATTAATCATACCGCCAACAGTCGCGCGATTTGAAGTCGATAGGTCTGGCGCAAAGAAAAAACCATGCGGACGTAAATAATCATTGAGTTGATCTTTAATGACACCCGCTTCAACACGAACCCACTTTTCCTCTACATTGATCTCTAATACCTTATTCATGTATTTAGATAAATCAACCACCACACCCGGCGTTAAACTTTGGCCGTTAGTACCAGTACCACCGCCACGAGCGCTGAATTTAATAGTAAGGAACTGCTCTTCACTGGCTGTTTTAGCCAATAAAACAATATCGGCTTTAGTGCGCGGATGAATAACTAATTGCGGTAACTGCTGGTAAATACTGTTATCGGTTGCAACAGCTAACCTTGCGCTGTAACTGGCATTAATATCACCAGTAAAATAATTATCTTTTAATGAACAGATAAAATCGTCATATAAAGGAGGAAGATGATTTTGATGACTAATATGGGGAAGCATAACGACTTAACTTTTTTATTTTAAACAGGACAATGGCTAAAGTATATCATGTAAGAAATGGCTTTTTACGCAATAAAAGGGCAAATATTCATTAATTACAGAAGAAAATGAATATTTACCTGATTAATTAAATATTAATTTTACTTTTACTTTTGGTAATATAGTAAAACGAACTAGTCAATAATTATTGCCGGGTAACTAACCTTTTGTATATCCCGCCACGTTACCCTAGTAACACCTTGCTTGATTAGATTGTCACTAAAATTGGGGTGACTTACATAGTTAAAGTCTTGCTGACGCCATCTCGAACCATAGTTGAAACCCTCGCCAACGGTATCACGCATATCTTTATTATCTGTGCCCAAATGAAGGGTTATTTGAGCAACTTCAGCCGCCTTCATCCCCTCTATTGAGTGGTTATATTTATTAAGCCATTCTTTATTACTGGTATCTTTTGATACCTCGTTGATAAAGAAATAGTTATCTATTGGCCGTTCATTGTCATTGAGTAAGGCCATAAAATTTGGCGAGCCAGAGATAAAATTCAATGGTAAAACCACAGGGATTTTATATTCACGACCCATTTTCAAATACAAAGAAAAAAGTTGTTCATTTTGAAATAAGGCTCCCATATGGGAGTCTAAATGGCTCGGTTTAATGCCTGATGCGATTGCCTTTTCAATTTGCGCTCTAAACTCTATTTCTACTTCAGAGGTTTTTGCAAATTGGACAAACTGCTCTGTTGATGGATAAAAGTTACCCGCTTTATCTAACAAGCTAGTGATTTTGCTAGCAGGTGCCACGCCGCCCCATTTAATTTTCTGCCACTCTGCCGTCATGGTGATATGTAAACCCAAATCATATTGCGGGTTCATTTTAGCAAACATAGCAATTTGTAGAAATTGCGGTGTCGGTACCATAATACTAGCGGAGTTGATAAAACCTTGTGTAAAGGCATTAATGGCAGCTAAGTTTGTCGACTCATTAAGGCCTAAATCATCGGCATGAACTATGAGTAGTTTATCTTGATTGGCAAAGCCTAATTGTGTTATTAACGGATTATCTGCCATAGCTACTGTAGAGATTAAAAGGGGTATTATGGTGGAAGTAAAAGTTTTTAGCAAAATAATGCATCCTAGCAAAAATAAATTTAAAACGGTAAGTCGCTGATAAACTACTATGCTTTAGTCGCAATGTGAAGAGGAATAAGCCTAGGATGAATACCCTGACAAAGCACTGATAATGTACGGGCTAGCACTTCTATAAATAGCAGACATAAAAAAACACCTTAGCTCAAAGCGCGATAAGGTGTTTTTATTATTTTTATTACAGCAATATCACTATTGCTTCTTTTACTAGGGCTTTAGCTAAGTTCTACTGCAAGATTTAAGTAAAACTTTAACTAAAAGTAACCTAAGCTTTCTTTGCTAACTGCTCAGCAAGATATAACCATGTTGGCAATACAGTATCAGGGTTGAGTGAGACACTATCAATGCCCTGCTCTACTAACCAAGCAGCAAAGTCTTCATGATCTGAAGGTCCTTGACCACAAATACCAACGTATTTACCACGTGCTTTACAGGCTTTAATCGCCATCGATAACAATATTTTTATCGCTGGATCACGCTCATCAAATAAATGCGCTATTAAACCTGAATCTCTATCTAAACCTAGGGTTAGTTGAGTCAAATCGTTTGAACCAATAGAGAAACCATCAAAGTAATCAAGGAATTGATCCGCTAACAAGGCGTTTGACGGTAATTCACACATCATAATAACGCGTAGACCATTCTCGCCACGCTTTAAGCCATGTTCAGCAAGTATATCAATAACCGCCGCCGCTTCTCCCAAGGTACGAACAAACGGGATCATTACTTCAACATTGGTTAAATCCATGTCATTACGAACACGTTTTATCGCTTCACATTCTAAGGCAAAACAATCTCTGAAATCTTTAGAGATATAACGTGCTGCACCGCGATAACCAATCATAGGGTTTTCTTCGTGCGGCTCATACGCTTCACCACCAACCAGGTTAGCGTATTCGTTTGATTTGAAATCAGACATACGAACAATGACTTTCTCTGGTGAGTATGCCGCCGCTAAGGTTGAGATACCTTCAGTTAGCTTGGCAATATAAAACTCAACCGGGCTTTCGTAACCCGCGATAATGTCATTAATTTCATCTTGTAACTCAGCAGACTGCTTATCAAAATTAAGTAACGCTTTTGGATGAATACCAATCATTTTATTGATGATAAACTCTAAACGCGCCAAACCAATACCTGCATGTGGTAAACGAGCAAAAGCAAAAGCTCGGTCTGGGTTACCAACATTCATCATTATTTTAAGCGGTAACTCTGGCATATCATTAATTTCAGAGGTCTTCACCTGATAATCTAGCTTGCCGCGGTAAATAAAACCGGTATCACCTTCAGCACAAGATACAGTTACCATATCGCCGGTTTTAATCAGCTCAGTGGCATTGCCACAACCAACAACCGCAGGAATACCCATTTCGCGAGCAATAATAGCGGCGTGACAAGTTCTGCCACCACGATTAGTAACAATCGCTGAGGCGCGTTTCATGATAGGTTCCCAATCTGGGTCGGTCATATCGGTAACTAAAACATCACCTGGTAGTATTTTATCCATTTCTGCGAGTGACGATAATACTTTCACTTCACCACTACCAATTTTATGACCAATTGAGCGTCCTTCACAAACAATCTCTAGCGTATCATCTGTTTGCAAGTGGAACTGTTCCATTACATTGGCATTTTCACGACTCTTAACAGTTTCAGGACGTGCTTGTACAATGTACAGCTTGCCATCTAAGCCATCTTTTGCCCATTCGATATCCATGGCGCGGCCGTAATGTTTTTCAATGATTACCGCTTGTTTAGCCAGCTCTTCAACTTCACTATCCGTTAATGAAAAACGGTTAGAATCGGCTGGGTCGATATCAACAATTGCAACTTGTTTTGAATGTTCTTGGCTATCTGAGTACACCATCTTAATAGCTTTGCTACCAATATTACGACGTATAACCGCTGGTTTACCTTTAGCTAGGGTTGGTTTATGAACATAAAATTCATCAGGGTTTACTGCCCCTTGTACTACCATTTCACCTAAGCCAAAGCTTGAAGTGATAAAGACGACTTGGTCAAAACCTGATTCAGTATCTATAGAGAACATTACACCCGAAGAAGAAATATCACTACGCACCATTTGCTGAATACCAGCAGATAGCGCAACGCCGCGGTGGTCATAACCTTGATGTACACGGTATGAAATAGCTCTATCATTAAACAAAGAAGCAAATACATGTTTAATGGCAATCATTACCGCATCAAAACCACGAACATTTAAAAAGGTTTCTTGTTGGCCAGCAAAGGAAGCATCTGGCATATCTTCCGCTGTTGCCGAAGAACGTACTGCAAAAGAAGCATCGTCAGAGAAGTCGCCGGCAAGTTGTGCATAAGCAGCTTCGATATCCTGCTGCATTTGTGGACGAAATGGCGTATCGATAACCCATTGGCGAATAGTTGCACCACATTTGGCTAGTGCATTAACATCGTCAACATCTAAGCCATCGAGTAGTTGATAAATTTTTTCATTAATACCGCTTTGCTCTAAAAACTCATTAAAGGCAAATGACGTGGTTGCAAAACCCGTAGGCACTTGCACACCAACATTAGCCAAGTTAGAAATCATTTCACCAAGTGATGCATTTTTACCGCCGACGCGATCTACATCATTCATGCCTAAGTTTTGATACCAAAGAACATTTTCTTGCACGACACTTCTCCAATTAAAAAATAAATTTGTTTAATCATACTAACTCTATTAAGTTAATGCTCAACTCAGCGGTTCATGAGTGAGTTTAAAAGCCTTACAATACGGCGCTATTGATTTTGATAAAGGCGTAACCCTTATTTCAATCAATGCATTACATCAAAGGTTTTTAATTATCACTGAGTGTGAAGCCACTTGATAGACTTAGTATTTTTTGTAGTTAAGTGCATTCTACACTGCCAGTTATAGTAAATTAAAGACATAATAAAATATAACTTAAAAGTTTTCATACTAGCTTTCACGATAAATTCATTACAGATAAATAACTATTCAATTCACTTTTCAATTAAGACAATTCAATTATGCGTTCAGCTTTTTATATCTCTGATGGCACCGCCATCACTTCTGAAGTTTTTGGTCATGCACTGCTGTCTCTTTTCCCCACTGAATTTGAGCACCACACCATCTCCTTTGTAGAAACCGTCGAAAAGGCTAAAGAGGCCAAAGAAAAAATAAACAGAGCGACCAACCGCAGCGGTGAATCAGCGTTGGTATTTCATACTTTCGTTAATAATGATATTCGTGAAATAATTGATAGTTGTGACGCGGTAATTTATAACTTTTTAGAGCCCTATGTTGCTCCCCTAGAAAAAGAACTGGCAGTGAAAGCCAAACCTACCGCCCATAGAACTCATAGCATTCATGAGAAAACTTACGATTACCGCATTGAAGCAGTGAATTATGCCCTAGCAAATGATGATGGCTCTAATATCACCAACTATGAAGACGCGGATGTAATTTTAGTCGGCGTTTCACGTTCAGGTAAAACGCCAAGCGCGCTATATCTAGCACTGCAATATGGCATTAAAGCGGCTAACTACCCTTTTACCGATGATGATATGGAAGAATTAACAATCCCAATTTTTTTAAAGCCATTCAAAAAGAAACTCTTTGGCCTAACCATAGATGCAAAAAGGCTAATGGATATAAGAGAAGGTCGTATGTCTAATAGTAAGTATGCTTCAGCCAGACAGTGTCGCATGGAGGTTAGAGAAGTAGAGAAGCTCTATAAAAATGAGAAGATACCTTTCATCAATACCACCAAGTTTTCCGTTGAAGAAATTACCGCTAAAATACTGTCTGAAACCGGCTTGCAGCGTTACAAATATTAATTTGTCATAATTAATACCTTCTTGATATTAAATGAACGGCGTTTAATCGCTTTTTATTAGTAATAACAGTTCACATTAGCGGCTAATTTAGCTATGTTAGCGCGCATAAATTAGTTTATGCACAGCGAAATCTTTGTTGATAAATTCGTTGATGAAAAGGCAGAACTAAAAACAAACTAAATCAAATTAAAACCAAAAAAGTATTAGAATTTCATGACCATTAAAACTGATGAATTACGCACGACGCTAATTGAAAATTTAGCCTCTCCCGCTGAGCTTGCTGAGTTAATT
Source organism: Colwellia sp. (assembly GCA_022969215.1). GTDB lineage: Bacteria > Pseudomonadota > Gammaproteobacteria > Enterobacterales > Alteromonadaceae > Colwellia. The sequence continues at coordinate 6,166 of JALJPA010000078.1, forward strand.
CCCTTAAGTGCTGCCACCGCAAATTTTATAATGCAAAGTCGCAAAGAAATTGAAGCGGTTATTCGTGGTGAAGATAAGCGTTTACTGGTAATTATCGGCCCTTGCTCTATTCACGATACAGCTGCAGCCATTGATTACGCGAAAAAGCTGACGGTATTGCGTGACAAGTATAAAAGTGAATTACTTATTGTTATGCGTGTTTACTTTGAAAAACCACGTACTACCGTAGGTTGGAAGGGTTTAATTAGCGACCCTGACTTAGATAAATCATTTCATGTTGCCAAAGGTTTAAAGCTAGCACGTAGTTTATTAGTCGAAATTAATGACCTAGGACTCGCTGCTGGTACTGAGTTTTTAGATATGGTTACCGGTCAGTATATTTCCGACCTGATCAGTTGGGGCGCTATCGGCGCACGTACTACTGAAAGCCAAGTTCACCGCGAATTAGCCTCTGCCTTGTCATGCCCTGTTGGCTTTAAAAATGGTACTGATGGCAATGTTAAAATTGCCCTTGATGCGATTCAAGCATCAAGTGTACCTCATGTATTATATTCGCCCGATAAAAGTGGCCAAATGTGTATTTACCAAACTCATGGTAACCCGTTTGCCCACGTGATTTTACGTGGTGGCAAGGTTCCTAACTATCATGTTGCTGATATTAAAGAGACTCGTCAGAAACTTGAAAAAGCGTCACTATCACAAAGTATTATGATTGATTGCAGCCATGGTAATAGCTGTAAAGATCACAATAAGCAAATAGATGTCGCTCGCTCAATCGCGAAGCAAATAAGCCAGGGTGAAGAGAGTATTTTTGGAGTTATGATTGAAAGCTTCATTGTCGAAGGCAATCAAGCGGTTAAAAAAGATACGCCATTAACTTATGGACAAAGCATTACCGATGCCTGTGTTGATTTAACGGTAAGTGATGACATTTTAGCACTCCTAGCTGATTCAGTAAAAACGCGTTTCGCTTAAATAAAGCGATAAGGTTTTACTTATTTTGTTGAAAGAGCAAAAAGTATAATTATGCAAATAAAAAACCTTAGCTTTGGCTAAGGTTTTTTATTTTCTAGCGGTAAATTGTCACCGTGAGCTATCGAGGTAATTCGTTGCGCTAATTTTTCGCACTAAAGAGCAAAACCTCAGTCATTAAGATAAAGTAAATATACCGATTTATATTTTATCTAATAAACCATCACTGGCCGCTTCAACTAAATCCAGTACATAATCAAAGCCTTTAGCGCCGCCATAATACGGATCTGGCACCTGCTCTTCTTCATGGTCGACAGCGAAATCTAAGAATAAATGTATTTTATCTAGCGCAGCTGCCGGTGCTACTTTTTTAAGTTCTTCAACATTGTCATGGTCCATAGCTAGAATAAGATCAAAATCACTAAAGTCTTGCACTGTCACTTTACGCGCTTTAATGCCATCAAAAGAATAACCACGGGCAACACCCGCTTTTTGTGCGCGATGATCTGGCTTTTCTTTGGCATGAGCACCTAAGGTACCAGCAGAATCAACTTTCAGTGTTAAGCCTTGAGCGTTCATTTTATGTCTAAACACGGCTTCGGCGCTGGGCGATCGGCAAATATTGCCCATGCAAACAAATAAAACTGAGTTAATTCCTTTTATATTTACGTTGTTAGACATTTTTCACACCACTTAGTTTGCTGAATCACCTTGCCCATTAACAGGATTAACAACTTGTATTTTCCTGCTAGGGAGTTTATTTTATGTTTTTTATTGTCTATTTTTTTTAACAATAAATAAAGATAAATTTCAAAGAAAATCACAAGTTTAATCAAAAGATAAGAGACTTCCATGACTCCCGCAATAAATACCGCCAAACAAAACAAAGTGATTTATAAAGTGCATGAATACCAACATGATGCTACCGCTGAGTCTTATGGTGATGAAGCTGCACAAAAGCTTGGCATTGCCACGGATAGAGTTTTTAAGACCTTAGTGGTAAGTATTGATAGGAAAGCCTTGCTTGTAGCTGTGCTGCCTGTGTCAGCAATGTTAAGTATGAAGTTAATTGCCAAAGCATGTAGTGCCAAAAAGGCCACTATGGCAGATAAAGCTGATGTTGAGCGCTCAACCGGTTATGTACTTGGTGGTGTTAGCCCCCTTGGACAAAAAAAGCGCCTAAAGACACTTATTGATGCATCGGCACAGCAATTCCCGACGATTTATATCAGCGCGGGTAAAAGAGGTTTAGAAATAGAGTTAAGTCCACAAGACCTACAGAAATTGACCCAAGCCAAGATGGCAGATATTTGTCAATAAGCCTACCCTGCTAAAACAGCAATAAAAAAGCAGTAGTGCTTACTACCACTTATCATAAAAAACACATTCTTTTCAAATCATTGAACTTAGCTTAACTTAACACCTGTGTATGACACTTTTACATCGCATTTAAGTATGACTTGTAAGAATTAAGTCGCACGGTAGCGGCACCAATCACATCAATAAAGCCAAAGAATGCATGAGGTTTTTTAGCAGAAATCCATGCAGAGCCCGTTGCGCCAATGGGAATTATTTTTCCGTCTGGCTCAATAATTTCGAGTATTACGGTACGACCATGGCTACTGGCATTTGAACCGACATGCTGTCTTACACTCTGCGGCCCTTGCATTGGTGATATGGAAGCTTCCCCTGTACCCGCAGTAAAACTATGCACTCTAGCGCGAAATATTTCCCCCGGATAGGCATCAACATAAAACTCAGCAAATTGACCTGGTTTTACATACCGATAAGTTTGATCAGGGATGCGCATTTCTAAAAACTTACGCGATGTATCATAAATGTGCATGTTGCCCATACGGCTACCGTTGGCGACATTCACCACGGATATTTGGCCATCGAAGGGGGCTCTAATTGTTTTTCTTTCCTGTTCAAACTCAACTCTTTTGAAATCTGCATGCAGCGAAGTTAAGTTTGATTTTGCAATTCTTAACTGTGAATGGTAATTCTCAACATCACGTTCATTAAATATATCTGGAGAAATCTTCGCACGTTTAATATCACGTAACATCTGCGCAATAAACTCCTCTTGTGTGACAATTGAAGCACGAATATTTTCTAAATCTGCACTCGAGTTGGTGTCAACCAAGGTATAGATAACCTCACCTTTGTGAACTAGCTGATTATGCTCAACGTATATTTGCTTTATTTCTTCACCCAGTAAAGGCGATAACACCGCGTGTGGTGCCTTGATGGTAGATGAGGAAGTCAAATCAACAGGTGCCCATAAACGTGAGAGCACACCTAATACCACTAAAATAAAGACGCCGCCGGAAATCATCCAAAAAGCACTTTTTAGTGACCACCTAATTGCCCCTGTTGAGACTAAAATCCACATCAACAAAATATAAGGGATCATGACTTCTTTCATGATTTAATCTCCGTTTTAATGGGATTATTGCCCGCAGCTTCAGCTTCATTAGTTGGCTTCGTATTTGAGCGGCTATTCCGTAGAATATTACTTATCGAGGCACCTAGCTGTTCCCAGTTAGCAAAAGCAATAATTATCGCTAATACCCACCAAACTTTGTGTATGAAAAGACCACAAAGAGAGAGTGCAAAGACTAATTGAATATGAGAACTCTTTTTCTCTTTCGCTTTATGCAGGGCAATTTCATGTAAGTCCCATAATATGTAAGCAATAAAGACAACCAGGGCGATGGTTACTGAGAATAAGTAGCCGCTAAAGTACTCTGAGTTAAACAGCAACATCATAGTGTCATTGGGCGTGTTGCTGAAGCTGCTTAAATCAATATTTTTAGAGTTAATAATACCCATAGGTGCAAATAAATATGCGCCAGCTAACATCACTAACATAAAGCAGCTAAATTTGAATAAAATTTTAGCTATGATCCAAATTACTCGAAACATAGCTTTTAATAAATTCATGTTATTTCCTCTGCCGATGTAGTGCCCGAATGAGGAGTTACCATCGATATCAATCTCGATAAAGTCATGATAGATTTTTTTATAATTACCTCTGTTGGTATATGCAATATTTAAGATCGCCATGATAAATAAAAAAACCAGAAGTTAGCTGATACATGATATAAGTTAATTTATATCACTTGACGCTTAATAGCTTGGTTAGAAGAAATGAAGCATTCGGATTACAGTTTAATTCCCACATTTGTCGCGGTAGTTGAAGAAAAAAATTACACCAAAGCAGCAAAACGTTTAGGCATCAGTCAGTCAGCCGTCAGCCAAGGGGTGATTCGGCTAAAAGAAGTATTTAAAGATGTGTTATTTATTCGTGGTAGTCACGGGGTTGAACCAACACAGTTCGCCTTAGATATTTATCCGACATTAGCAAGTGCGGTTGAAAACATCGCTTATATGACCCCTGAATTCAAAAGGTTTGAGCCCTTAAAATGTAATAAACAATTTGTAATTTCGGCGATAAATGTCCTTGGTTCCACCATATTATCTGAGTTGTCAGCAATTATGAGCCGTGAAGCGCCCTTGGCAAGTGTGAAGGTTGAACCGCTGAATAATCAAGATCAAACCGATATGCTTCGCTCTCAACATTACGATTTGATTATCGAGGCGTATTCGGAGCAAACACCTCACCTTAACTGCAAAATAATCATGGCCGATACTTTATGTGTGATGTGTCGCAAAGATCACCCAAGACTCCTTGGTGATACTATTTCAGCTGATGAATTTCTACATGAACGCCATGTGACTCTCGCTCAACTTGATAAAAAAGTTGGCTACCTAGAAGGGATAAAACTTAAAGATAAAGATTTACTGAGTAAACGGCAAGTGGCGTGGCAAGTCAGTAGTATAATGGAAATGTGGCCCGTGGTTGAACTAAACAATTACCTTGCGCTCTTGCCGAAAACATTAGTTGAACAATGTATTAATTCACATAACCTCAAACAGCTTAAAGCCAACTTCTTACAAGAGCCGGTAAAAGTAGCCATTTACTGGCACCCTTCACGTAGCAATGATCCTAGCCATAAATGGTTTAGAGAACTATTTAATCAAATAGCAAAAAAGTACAGTGAATAATAACCTCAGTTAGTTAATTAGTTAATTAGTTAATTAGTTAATTAGTTAATAGAATGACAAGCATAAAAAAGCCTTTGATAAACAAAGGCTTTATATCTAGCTCTAGTTATCTATAGATAGACAACTAGCAAATAACATCGCTTTTAACGAGACTACTTTCGCTATTATTAACGTGAAAATTCAGAGGTTTTGCTCCACTGTGGCCAAACGTTAGCCTCAGATAACTCAACACCAATTTCAAAGAATAATTGCATATCTTCAACAGCGCCTGTTAAGTCCCAATCGTCACTGTATTGGTCACAAAGACCGTGGTAACACTTGGCTAGAATTGGATCTAATTTAGCACGTAAATCAGCTGTCGCTTGGTCGGCTGGTACAGCACCACCTTTTGCGTATAACGCTGGAATACCTACGTTAGCAAAAGCAAAGTGATCAGAGCGGTAGTAAATACCTGCTGCTGGTCTAGGATCACCAGAAATTACGCGATTTTGCTTTGCTGCTGCTTTTGTCAAAAAGTTATCAAGCTCTGATTGGCCTAAACCATAAACAGCAACATCTGCACTTCTACCATTTACGTTCAATGCATCCATATTAATATTAGCAACAGTTTTAGCTGCTGGGATAATAGGGTTTGCGGCATAGAATTTTGAGCCAAGTAACCCCTGCTCTTCTGCCGTTACCGCTAAAAAGGTAACAGAGCGGTCAAGAGGATTCGGTAACTTAGCAAATGCTTCAGCAACTTCAATTAACGCAGCAGTACCCGTAGCATTGTCACGAGCGCCATTATAAATTTGGTCGCCTTTTTTCGTTAAATCTGTACCTAAGTGATCCCAATGAGCAGAATATAAAATATGTTCATCCGCTTTTATAGTACCTGGTAAGGTAGCGATGAAATTATATGATATTGAATTCTTGATAGTGTTTTTCACGGTAATAGAGGCATCTAAGTCACCCATATCAACATTGAAACTACCTTGTGCAGCAAGTTCTTTCATTTCAGCAAAGTCTAAACCCGCTTTAGCAAATAACTCAGTAGCAACATCGCTGTTAATCCAACCTTCAACGGCAACACGACCTTTATTTAAGTCTTCACGTTGAAAGCTAAATTGTGGCCCTGTCCAAGAGTTTTTAACTACTGACCAACCGTAAGATGCCGGTGCAGTTTCATGAATGATAATTGCCCCTTCAGCGCCTTGACGACTTGCTTCTTCATACTTGTATGTCCAACGACCATAATAGGTCATGGCATTACCAGTAAATAATTCAGGATCTTGCGTAGCAAAACCAGGGTCGTTCACTAAGATAACAACCGTTTTACCCTTAACATCAAGATCTTTATAATCATTCCAGTTATATTCCGGTGCATTAATACCATAACCAACAAAAACAAGCTCAGAATTTTTAAGTTGTTCTAATTTACTGATGCGAGCACTGCCCATAACCATATCAGTGCCTTGTTGGTAGCTTTTACCACCAATGACTAAGCTCATATCAGTTGAGGCTTCAATTGACACTAATGGTACTTCTTGTAAGAAGCTATCACCATTGCCAGGTTGAAAGCCTAAAGCTTTAAACTGCTCAGTTAAGTAGGCAAGAGTAAGCTTTTCACCTTCACTAGATGGCGCACGACCACCAAATTCATCTGAAGATAACACTTTTACATGTTCAATTAATTGCGCGGTATTAATACTGTCGTAGCTTGCGCTAATGTCTTGTGAGGAGTTAACTGGTGAAGAGTCGCCAGAGGTAGTTGCCACACAACCTACCAGCACTGCGGCTGAAAGAAGTGATAATGCAATTTTTTTTATCATAATAATTATGCTTATACAGTGAAAAAGATGGCCGAAGTATAAATGTTCTCAAAACAACTAACCAGCTTCGATATGTAAATCAACGTACAGCAAGGTAAGTGAACTGTCATGCTCAGTTTCCACCAAGCTGAATGAGCCCTTAACTTGTAGATAGATTTTACCTGCCCGCTAGTTTACAGTAGCCAAATTACTGCCTGTATTTTCAAGCAACCACTCTAGTCATAAGAATAAAATGAAAGAATCCTTAAAAGAACTCGCTGATATAGTCGCCAAAGCCAATGATTTATTTTATGACCGTAACAAACATGTAGACACCTTGATGGGCATTATGGATAAAACATTACGTAAACAAGGCATGAACGCCGATGCGATAACGATTGATTGCATCGCAATGGATAAGAAAATGGTATTGGTGCTTCATGATAGTAAGCCTGATATGGTTGACATTGCCCTAGGTGATAAGGCTGGCGTAGTCCACTCATCAACCGAACATGCCTTAAAAGATGTTAGCATCAGCCAAATAGTCGATATGATGGAAGTGAATTTCCTCACCTAATTAGCAATTAATCACCTCTTAATGAACTAGGAAAAGTTAATTAATTAACTTACAGGCAACAGTTGGCACGTTAGCAATAATCATTATCTTTAGTGCCTTGCAAATTTTTAGGTTATTATCAACGTAAGTGTTTATCTACCATTAAAGGAATATTATGAATAACGATATTAAAGGGATGTGTCTTTTCTTAGGTTTAATTGGCGTAGGCTATGCGGCTTTATTAATACTCTTCGCTTTATTCACCGGCGCTAAAATTATCAAAAGTATTATATTTATCTCGGTATTTTCATCTGGCCTGATAAGTTTAGGTTTAACATCTCAAGTTAAAAATCGCTTAGTTAGTCACGCTAAATCTTTTATATCAAAATAGTTAGTGCACGGTATTGCTAACAAGCAAATGCATTCAATTATATACAGTCAAGATTTTTACCAAAAGGACACATTGTGCTTATAGTAATTATCTGCTCAGTGGCATCAGCTTTAATCTATTTATTAATGGCATTTGTTTTTGTCTTTCTTCCGGTAAAACGCGTACAGCCTGAAGGTGGATTGGACTTTGATGCTATCGCACAAAACGATTTTTCGGTTACGTCCATAAACGAACAGTACTATAAGGCAAGAGACAATAACAAGTTGTTTTACCGCTATATTCTAGGTAGCTCTGCTGAAACTATTGTTTTACTACATGGCTCAGGGACAGAGGGAAGATATTTAATCCCCTTAGCTATAAAACTAAATACTGAATTAAATATTACCGTTATCATCCCCGATCTACGTGGCCATGGTTATTCACAAGGCTCTACCCCGGGCGATATTAATTACCTTGGTCAGCTTGAACATGATCTAGAAGATTTACTTAGCCATATACATTCATCCTATGCCAATGCGAAAGTCATATTAGCTGGGCATTCTTCTGGCGGTGGGCTTGCGGTTAAGTATGGCGGTAATAATCTAAATCAATTTGATGGCACTATTCTTTTAGCCCCTTACTTAGGTTATCAAGCCCCCACTGTTAGGCCAAATTCAGGCGGCTGGGTACAAGTAGCCAAGCTTCGTTACGCTGGATTAGCTATGCTCAATAACATAGGCATCACTTTTTTAAATAACTCTCAGGTGCTCTTCTTTAACCGCCCAAGGAAAGTCGCTAGTGAACTGCAATTAGAAAGTTATAGTTACCAGTTAAATGAGTCTTTTTCACCGCAATCATATGCTAGTGATTTATCAAATTATAAAAATCCAATGCTGTTACTAGTGGGTGAATTAGATGAAGCCTTTTATCCAAATGAGTTTAAAAAAGTACTAGAAATTAATGCCCCGCATGCTGAGTTTCACCTTGTGAAAAACACTAAACATCTAAATTTACCATTGAGTGAAGAAGCTGCCAAATTAATGCAGCTATGGATTATAAAGTCCTATGACAATTAAAATAAATTAAATTAAGCGGCACCATTTATTCAAGAAAAATTTTACCAATTTAACACTAACTTACTGAACACTCTTTTAATAAGGGCATATTATGGAAGTTAAAATATTTACTAAAATTTTGCGGGCAAAAATAGGTTTTCTTCCTAAATCCGATGTCGCAACCGATCAAGGTTTAGAAGGCGAAATTAATCTTTGGCTAGCCACGCAACCAAATATCAAAATTCACAATATTACCCAATCTCAAAGTGGTGATTCCTTTCAACCATCAACAATTGTGATAAGTATTTGGTATAAATAATGCTATTGGGGTTATGGAAACAGATGCACAGGGCAAGATTGTAATGACGAAAGTCACCCTAAGGCCCCAGGCTATTTTTAGTCGTGATAAAGAACCAAGTTTGACGCAACTTGAAAAAATGCACCATCAAGCGTATGAACAGTGCTTTATCGCCAATTCAGTAAAAACCCAAATTGTTACAGAGATCATCCTCTGATCTGGCAATATAGTAGGTAGATTTTTATTAACTTGTATACACAAGCCAAAAGCTAAGTTAGGTGTTTGTTTTAAAACTTTTATGGTATTTAGCAATGATAGTATGTGAAAGTAAACGATTGATTATTAGACAGTTCACCCTAGCGGATGCTGAATTTATGCTGCGACTACTGAATGAAGAAAGCTTTATCCGTAATATTACCGATAAGAATGTTCGCACTATTACTCAAGCCGAAAAGCATCTACAAGAAGGACCTATGGCAAGCTATAAAAAATTTGGCTTTGGTTTGTGCTTGGTTGCGTTGAAATCAACAAAATGCTCTATTGGTATATGTGGCTTACTTAAGCGTGAAGAGTTAGCACACCCTGATTTAGGTTATGCTTTTTTGCCCGAGTATTGTGGTAAAGGTTATGCGCTAGAAGCTGCAGATAATATGCTCAAACAACAATTACCTAAACACTCTTTAACTACTGTTTTAGCTATAACCAGCCCAGATAATCATTCTTCAAATAAGTTATTACAAAAAGTAGGCTTTAAGCAAACCGGTATGATGGAATTATATAACAGCCATAATAATCTCTATGAATACAAAAGTAACATTAGATAACATCTATTTTGTTATTATAAAGCGATAATATCGAGCTCACAGCCGCTTAACTCTAATTAACTCGCATTAAAAATGATTATCCTAGGGCTTTCAATCATTACGATACTCCCTTGTTACTTACTTATTTAAATGACCAACAAGAAACACATTACATTAACACCGCTATTCATCAGCCTACAATATTGATGATGCCAAGTGGTGGGTAAACCGTGCTAGCCAAGCTGGCACGATCAAAGCTATTTAGCTTAATGGCATTCTAGTTGGTTGTATTTCAACAACTATACGTAACTTTGAATATAGCCGAAGTGCCAAGCTAGATTATTGGCTAGGTCGAGATTATTGGAACCAAGGTATAGCCACACAAGCAGTAGGCGCATTTAGTCAGTCACTTTTTAAATGCACTGACATCGCACGTTTATTTGTTGCTGTTGTTAGTGATAACAAAGCATCAATAAGGGTGTTAGGGAAAAATAGTTTTAGCCGCGATGGCTTATTAAAAAAGGCGTCATTTAAAAATGGTAAGTTTTATGATGAATGTTTATTTTCTAAAATTAATGAGTCCTAAGTTAGCAAGTAAAGTTAAGTGGTCAAAAATTAGGTAGTCAAAGGTAAGTCCGTCTCTGAATTAGTTGACTACTTTGCAGTTTTTTGAATTAAGGTGTTTCCAATGATAGAAGTATTTATTTTAGCAATAGCATTAAGTATGGACGCTTTTGCCGTATCCATTGGCTTAGGTGCAACCAAACAGCACAGAAAAATCGCACCTTTGGGGATAATAGTCGCCCTATATTTTGGTCTATTTCAAGGGGTTATGCCGATAATGGGTTATCTGGGTGGCAAAGGCCTGTTAAGTTGGGCTGAGTCCTATACTCCTTGGATTGCCTTTTTATTGCTCTTCCTTATCGGGGCGAAAATGATTTATGAGTCTTTCTCCGAAGGCATAGAAGAAGATATCAGTAAAATTACCCATAGAGTTTTATTAATCCTTGCTATTGCTACCAGTGTTGACGCTATGGCAGCAGGCTTTAGCTTAACCCTTTTACCGGTAAACCCTTTCATTGCTTGTCTTATTATTGGTGTGATTACCTTTTGTTTTAGTTGGCTTGGAGTATTAGTAGGTACTAAAGGAGGCACTTGGCTAGAGAGTAAAGCCGAACTCCTTGGCGGTATTACCTTGATTTTAATGTCAATAAAAATTCTGATAACAGCATAAGCCAACATAACTCGGTAAAAAATACAAATAACAGTTAAAAATACCGGCCTAGTAATTGTTATTAAGAGAGTTTTCAGTAGTGAATAAATAGCTTTAAACTCAACTTAAAAAACGCTACCTTGGTGCTTAGATGAACAGTATTTTATAGCTCGAAAGTTTAACTTACGGTCTAAAATAGGGATATATTTTGCTAGAAAACATTTCAGAAAATTCCAAAGCATTATTTTTACGTGATCTAATGCAAAGTTATGTCGGTCAACAAGGCTTAGGTTCTATGCCAAAAGCGGACCTTGATGCACTCATTATTCATTTATACCTTAAATATTCTGGGACACAAAAAGTCGATGTTTTTGCGCTATCGGAAACCTTTAAAATTAAAGAAAGCCGAGTAAAGTCTTTAGTGGAAACAGGGTGGATTAAGTTCTCAGGTAAAGATGAAGTAGAGGTTTGGTTAGATATCATAGCCTCTTTATCGCGAGTGTCTATCGAGCTTGAAAGCCTAGAAAAAGGTCAAGTTCGCTTTAAGTTAGAAAACCCCGCACATTTTCGCTATTTTCAAAAACAAGTACGTTTACTTGAAAGCACTGCCAGTTACTCCCCTTCCTCTGAACAAGTTGTCACCCAATTTGATGTCTTTAATAAGGTGATCAATCGTGTCTATCTATCGGTGCTTACAGATTCACAAGCGCAAGCCAATGATGCCATCAAGGCTATTTATAAAAGAATTCGCAATGACATTATTGGTCCCGAGCGATTCGAAGCTTATCGCACTGGCGATAAACAAAAGTCCCCGCTAGGACAATCCATAAGTAAAGCCGCAGAATTAGCAGGCATAGCCTCGTTAGTGGTCAGTGTCTTTGGTACTAATCCCGTAAGTGCAGCTGCGCTAAAAGCAATTAAATAGTTTTAAAGTAGTACTTAAGGCATGAGTGAGTGACGGCTATGCAAAAGAAATTTAGAGAAGATAAATACCTTAATGAGTCTGGCTCTAAAACCGGCTCTTGGTATATCAATCGTATCGATTATTTTCAGTTTCATGGTTACCCTAAAGCGAACCAGCATAAAGTATTATCATGTATTGTCGGTATTGGTGCTTTTATGCTGTCTTTCAAATTTATCACCTCAAGCCTAATCATATCGGCTGTGCTTTTATATGTTAGTTACGCAGCCTTATTAACCTTTATTTTATTAAGAACTAAAATTTGCCGCTATAAGGGCTACTTTCTCTATCCAAAACGGATAATTAAGTACTTTAGAGCCTTAGAAGTCATGGTTGATATAAATGACTTCGACTCTATTGCCACTATTAATAAAAAGTAGGCCAGCACTGGTCTATAGTATTAGAAGTTAGGAGGTATGTTATGACACAGCGCGAAATGATTAACTACGTAGAGTTGCCAGCAAAAAACATCCCCGCGACAAAAGCGTTCTTTGAACAGGCCTTCGCTTGGTCTTTTGTTGATTATGGCGAAGAGTATACTGCCTTTAGCAACTCCGGTATTGAAGGCGGTTTCTTTTTATCGGAATTAGTGTCAAGTTCCGCCAATGGTGCATGCTTATTGGTATTACTTAGTGATGATTTAGAAGATAGCGAGCAACGGGTTAAAAATGCCGGAGGTATTATCAGCCAGAGTATTTTTTCTTTCCCTGGTGGGCGACGTTTTCATTTTACCGAGCCCAGTGGTAACGAATTAGCGGTTTGGTCTCCAGTTAAAGCATATATTGCTTAGCTTCATTTTAAACTGAAAGCCACTTAGTTTCTTACTAGGAGTAGGTAAAGTGGCTTTTTAGTTATCTAGCTTTTTCTGTAAACGCTAGTTACCTGTACTGATAGGTAAGCCATTACTGGTCCATTCATTAAAATCACCCGTTAAATGATCTAGCTGAGCAAAGCCACTTTTTACTAATACCTGCTTAGCCACTTCGGCTCGTCTGCCTGAACGACAATAAATAACTATTTGACTGTTTTTAGCGTCGGACAATTCTGCTAAGCGTGCTGCAAGTTCCTTATGAGGAATATTTACTGCATTGGCTATATACCCGTTACCATTCAATATGCATGTTTCAGAGTGCTTGAGCAATTTCAATTCAAGGCATGTCAATGTAGCCATGGTTATTCCATTTCAAATTGATGTAACGATGAAGTGATGTTGCTCAAGCACTTCTGCGATGGGTTTTAAATGACTTTATGCGGTGTTAAAGAACAAAAATATAG
>JALJPA010000079.1 GCA_022969215.1 Colwellia sp.
TTTAGTTTTTTTTTGACCGACTAAGAATGATTTTTAGTCGGTCAAAAATAGTTTATACTAGCGGTAGATATAGCAAACGGATTAGTCCGATTGCTCTTAAGCACAAGCATTACCACATTAGGGTTATTGAGATACCATGAAATTTGTAGATGAAGTTGAGATCAGAGTTGAAGCGGGTGATGGCGGCAACGGCTGTAGCAGTTTCCGTAAAGAAAAATACATTGAATTTGGCGGTCCTGATGGCGGTGATGGTGGTGATGGCGGTGACGTGTTTTTAGAGGCTAGCGAAAGTCTCAATACTCTAATTGATTACCGCTTTGAGCGTTTTCATCGTGCTAAACGTGGTCAAAATGGTCAAAGCCGTGATTGTACTGGCAAAGGCTCTGACGACTTAGTGCTAAAAGTACCGGTTGGTACTCGTGTAGTCGATCAAGATACCGGTGAGCAAATTGGTGATTTGACCCATAAAGGTCAAAAACTTCTAGTTGCTAAAGGTGGTTGGCATGGTTTAGGTAATACTCGCTTTAAAAGCAGTACTAACCGAGCGCCTCGTCAAAAATCAGATGGCACACCGGGTGAAATCCGTAACTTAAAATTAGAGTTATTATTGCTTGCCGATGTTGGCCTGCTTGGTTTACCTAATGCCGGTAAATCTACCCTAATTCGCAGCGTTTCAGCAGCAACACCGAAAGTGGCTGACTATCCATTTACTACCTTAGTGCCTAATTTAGGTGTAGTACGTTTAGATACCCAGCGTAGTTTTGTTATTGCCGATATACCGGGCATTATTGAAGGTGCTGCTGAGGGTGCTGGTTTAGGTACGCAGTTTCTAAAACATCTTGAGCGTTGTCGTATATTACTACACGTTATTGATATTCTGCCTATTGATGGCACAGACCCATTAGAGAACGCTAAAGTCATTATCAGTGAACTAGAACAGCATAATGCAAAATTAGCAGGCAAGCCGCGTTGGGTTGTCTTTAACAAGCTTGATTTAGTGCTTGAAGAAGAAGCTAAAGAAATTACTGATGCAATTTTAGCTGGTCTTGACTGGAAAGGTCAGGTGCATAGCATCTCAGCATTTAATCGCACTGGAACAAAAGAGTTATCACAAAAGGTGATGACCTTTATCGAAGAATTACCTCCTGAAGAGGAAGAAGTGATTGACGGTAAAACTGTTGAATTTAAGTGGGACACCTATCATGAAGATACGATAGCTGCTCATGAAGCAGATGATGACTTAGATGATGAAGACTGGAATGAAGATGACTACGATGTTGAAGTAGAATATCGCCAATAAGTTTGAATCACAGTAACCTATATTCTAAGCATTGGTTTATTTAGTTAAATCAGTGCTTTTTTATGCATATTATTCAGTGCTTTTTGTCTTTTTCACTTAGCTTTTTATTTAGCGCTTTACTTGCCATAATACCAAAAAATAATTTTGAGAGTTTCATATGACCATTTTATCTATGATCGTTGCCACTGCGGATAATAATATCATTGGCAAGGGTAATACTATGCCATGGCACTTGCCAGCCGATTTAGCCTACTTTAAAAAAGTGACCTTGGGTAAGCCTATTATCATGGGGCGTAAAACCTTTGAGTCCATTGGTAGGGCTTTACCAGGACGACGTAATATTGTTATCTCTCGTGATGAAAACTACATACCGCAAGGCAAGGGTGCTGATAGTGTCGATACTGTTACTTCAGTTGAGCAAGCATTGGACTTGGTTAATGGCTCTGATGGTAGCGACGCGGTTGATGAGATTATGGTTATTGGCGGCGGTGCAATTTATGCGCATTGTTTACCTAAAGCGGATCGATTATATGTCACTCATATTAAAGCGGATATTGCTGGAGACACCCAGTTCCCCAATTATGATGATGCTAGCTGGCGAAAGGTCAGCAGTGAATTACGCGACAGCGATGAAAAAAATGTCCATCAGTTAGATTTTTGTGTCTATGAGCGTACCGCTAAGTAATTAAACTTAACCTGCTTGTTAGTATCCTTTTACAAGGTATAGAGATAATTAAAAAGCTGCACGTTATTAGCGTGCAGCTTTTTGTTTATTAAGTACTTAATTAAGGAAATTACCTATTTAGCTAAGGTAACTCACCTAATTATAGCTATTGAGTGACATAATCTAAAATACCCATGGCAGCTTTACGGCCTTGATCTACCGCAGTAACCACTAAGTCAGAGCCTAATACCATATCACCACCAGCAAAGACGTTTTGTTTAGTGGTTTGTAAGGCAAAGTCAGAGCTAGCAATGGCAATAACACGGCCACGTGAATCTAATTCTACACCAGCATCTACCATCCATTTAGGCGGGCTTGGTAAGAAACCAAAGGCGATAACTACTGCATCGGCTTCCATGACAAACTCACTGCCGGCAATAGGCTCAGGGTTACGTCGACCGTTTGCATCAGGCGCACCTAATAGTGTTTTAACAAACTTAACGCCGATAGTATTGCCTTGCTCATCAACAGCAATATCAAGTGGCTGAATGTTAAACTCAAAGATCACACCTTCTTCTTTAGCATTTTTCACTTCGCGTGGTGAGCCAGGCATGTTAGTTGCGTCACGGCGATAAGCACAAGTGACTTGGGTTGCGCCTTGTCGAATAGAAGTACGTACGCAATCCATTGCCGTATCACCACCACCTAAAACAATCACTTTCTGCTTAGTAAAGCTGACATAAGGTTTAAGATTTTTCTTATCATCAGCATTAGCTGAATCAGTAATACCCATTATCTTTTGAGTATTGCCAATAAGGAAATCTAAAGCGTTGTAGACACCAGGGGCTTTTTCGTTGGTAAAACCACCGGTCATATCGGTATAAGTACCTAAACCCAAGAAAACCGCGTCATATTCATTGCTTAATTCTTCAAAGGTAATATCAACACCCACTTCGACATTTAAGCGAAACTCTATGCCCATGCCTTCAAATATTTCTCGGCGAGTTTGAATAACCTCTTTTTCTAATTTAAATGACGGAATGCCAAAGGTTAATAAACCACCGATTTGTGAGTTGCGATCGTATACTACCGCATCTATACCGTTACGAGTTAACACATCGGCACAAGATAAACCTGCTGGGCCAGCGCCGATAATAGCAACGCGTTTACCTATTTTAGTTACCCCAGATAAATCGGGTTTCCAACCTTGGGCAAATGCGGTATCGGTGATGAATTTTTCAATATTACCTATGGTTACTGCGCCAAAATCAGCATCCAAGGTACATGAGCCTTCACATAATTTGTCTTGTGGACAAACACGACCACACATCTCCGGCAAACTGTTGGTTTCATGGCATAAATCCGCAGCTTCAAAAATGCGGCCTTCGGTGACTAATTCCAACCATTGTGGAATATAGTTATGCACTGGGCATTTCCATTCACAATACGGGTTACCACAATCAAGACAACGATCCGCTTGGCCAGCACTTTGATCTTGCCCAAGAGGTTGATATATTTCGACAAAGTCTATTTTGCGTTTAGCGATTGCCATTTTAGGTGGGTCAATACGTTCAACGTCCATAAATTGATAAACATTCTTACTCATAACTACTTCCTAATTTATCAGAACACGAAGTTCGGCTGTTGAACGACTACGATGACCTAAGAGGGTTTTAACATCGGTAGCACTGGGTTTAATTAATTTAAATAATGGCGAGAATTTATCAAAGTTTTGTAAAATTTCTTGCGCACGTAAGCTGCCAGTTTCATTAAAATGTTTATCGATAATGCCACGTAAATGTTCTTGATGAATGGCTAAGTCGCCCATCTCTAACATTTCAATGGATTCTTTATTCAGACGAATATCTAAATCACCCGTTTCATCTAAGACATAAGCAAAACCACCGGTCATGCCTGCGCCAAAGTTAACACCGACATCGCCAATAATCGTGACAATACCACCAGTCATGTATTCACATGCGTGATCGCCGGTGCCTTCAATAACGGCAAGACAACCTGAGTTACGCACGGCAAAGCGTTCTCCTGCGCGTCCTGCAGCGTATAATTTTCCGCCCGTTGCTCCGTATAAACAAGTATTACCCATGATAGGAGTTTGATGGCTTAAATAATCAACACCGACAGGTGCTTTGATAGTTAATTGACCACCAGCCATGCCTTTACCTACATAATCGTTGGCATCACCAGTTAAGATCATGTTTAATCCACCAGCATTCCAAACACCAAAACTTTGTCCGGCAGTGCCAGATAAATGTAAGGTGATAGGCGCAGGTGCCATGCCTTGATCGCCATGTTGGCGAGCAATTTCGCCGGAAAGCATTGCGCCGACAGAACGATCGGTATTTTGAATGTTAAATCTGTATTCGCCACCTTTGCTATGGCTGACTGCATCGGCTGCTGCGGCCAGAATTTTCTTATTTAACTTACCTTCATCAAAGGCAGTATTTTTTTCTGTTTGATGTAATGCGGTATTATCTCCCGCAATTACCGGCGCAATAATGGGGGATAAATCAAGCTTTTGTTGCTTTGCACTAACGCCTTCAATTTGTGATAATAAATCAACACGACCAATCAATGCCGTTAAGCTTTCTACACCTAAACGCGCTAATATTTCACGGACATCACGAGCAATAAATTTAAAATAATTCATTACTTGGTCAGGCATACCTTTGAAGAATTCGTCTCGCAGTACTTGGTCTTGGGTTGCAACACCGGTAGCACAGTTATTTAAGTGACAAATTCGCAAGAATTTACACCCTAAAGCCACCATAGGTGCGGTACCAAAACCAAAGCTTTCTGCGCCTAAAATAGCGGCTTTAACAATGTCGGTACCTGTTTTTAAACCACCATCAACCTGTAAACGTACTTTATGACGTAAACCATTGGTAACTAAGGCTTGTTGCGCTTCAGCTAGACCTAGCTCCCATGGACAACCGGCATATTTAACCGAGGTTAATGGACTAGCAGCGGTGCCGCCGTCATAACCCGATATGGTAATAAAGTCAGCGTAAGCTTTAGCCACACCGGCAGCAATAGTACCAACGCCTGGGCCTGAGACTAATTTAACCGAAATAACCGCTTTCGGATTGACCTGTTTTAAATCGAAAATTAGCTGCGCTAAATCTTCAATAGAATAAATGTCATGATGTGGCGGCGGTGATATTAAAGTCACCCCTGGCACCGAATAACGTAATTTAGCAATTAATGGTGATACTTTATCGCCAGGTAATTGGCCACCTTCACCAGGTTTTGCACCTTGCGCTACTTTAATTTGCAATACGTCAGCATTCACTAAGTAGTGAGGCGTAACACCAAAACGACCCGAGGCAATTTGTTTGATACGTGAATTCTTCACGGTACCAAAACGGCGTTCATCTTCACCACCTTCGCCTGAATTTGAACTACCGCCTAATCGATTCATGGCGATGGCAAGCGCTTCATGTGCTTCTGGGCTCAAGGCGCCAATTGACATAGCCGCGCTATCGAAGCGTTTAAACATTTCACTTTCGGGTTCGACTTGCTCAAGCGGTATGGGCGTACAATCATCTTTGAGTTTCAGTAAATCACGAAGCGTAGCAATAGGGCGTTGATCTACTTCATCAGCAAATTTTCGGTAGTCGCTATAATTACCGGTATTTACTGCGCGTTGTAAATGGTTAACAACGTCGGGATTGTATGAATGATACTCACCACCGTGCACATATTTTAATAAACCACCATGAGACATTTTTTTATGAGCTAAAAATGCGTTACGCGCTAAATTAATACCGTCTTGCTCGATATCGCTAAAGTCAGCGCCTTGAATACGGCTAGGTAAGTCGCTAAAACACAACTGCTTAATGTTATCGTTAAGGCCGATAATTTCGAATAAACCGGCACAACGATAACTGGCAATAGTGGAAATACCCATTTTAGAGAGTATTTTCAATAGGCCTTTGTTAATACCTTCTCGATAGCTAACAATAGCGTCACGGGCAGTCATTTCTATTTGCCCTTGAGTGACTAATTGTTCAATGGTTTCAAAGGCTAAATACGGGTAAATTGCCGTTGCGCCTAAACCTAATAATACCGCATATTGGTGAGAGTCTCGTACTGAACCCGTTTCAACAATAATGTTTGAGTCACAACGTAATTGCTCATCGACTAAACGTTTTTGTACTGCGCCAACAATCATGGCGGCGGGGATCACTAATAAATCAGGTTCAATATCTCTATCTGAGAACACTAAAATAACGGTGTTTTTATTACGTACTAAATCAACGGCTTGATCACAAAGACGAATAATTGCTGCTTCTAAACCTTCTGTACGGTCATAATGCAATGATAAAGTATCAGAGCGATAATGCTCAGGGTCTAATTCACGTAGCTGTTTTAACCCGGTATACATAAGTACCGGGGTAGAAAATTGAATCCGATCGGCATGGCCTGAGGTTTCGTTAAAAACATTATGCTCACGACCAATACAGGTGCCTAATGACATCACATAACGTTCACGAAGTGGGTCAATTGGCGGGTTAGTTACTTGAGCAAACTGCTGACGAAAATAGTCATATAAGGTGCGAGTTTTACTTGAGAGTACCGCCATCGGGGTATCATCACCCATTGAACCGGTAGCTTCTTGACCATTTTCCGCTAGTGTTCTGATCACTTGCTGAATTTCTTCATAACTGTAATTAAACATTTTGTGATACTGAGCCATTTCTTTATCAGTAAATGCGCAGGTACCAATTAAATTTGCTTCCAGTTCATCAAACGGTACTAAGCGACGGATGTTTTTATCTAACCACTCACGATATGGATGACGCTCTTTTAAGTCATTATCAATATCGGCTGAATGAAAGATTTTACCCGTATAGGTATCAATGGCGAGCATTTCACCTGGGCCGACACGACCTTTTTCTACCACTTCATCTTCGCTGTAATCCCAAATACCGACTTCTGAGGCAAGGGTAATAAAACCATTACGAGTAATAACGTAACGGGCAGGGCGTAAACCGTTTCTATCTAGGTTACAGGTAACATGACGACCATTGGTCATTACTACGCCTGCAGGACCATCCCATGGTTCCATGTGCATAGAGTTAAATTCATAAAAAGCACGTAAGTCATCGTCCATTAACGGACTATTTTGCCATGCGGGTGGCATTAATAAACGCATAGCACGGTATAAATCCATACCACCGGCTAAAAATAGCTCAAGCATATTATCTAATGACGATGAGTCTGAGCCAGTTTGGCCGACAAAAGGTGCTGCATCTTGTAAATCAGGTAATAACGGCGATTTAAAGCGGTATGTACGCGCACGTGCCCATTGGCGATTACCTTTAATGGTATTAATTTCACCATTATGTGCTAAATAACGGAACGGTTGCGCTAAGTGCCATTCTGGCGAAGTATTAGTAGAAAAACGCTGATGGAAAACACAAATAGCGCTTTGCATGCGAATATCAGCTAGATCTAAATAAAAATTTGCCAAATCTTTTGGCATCATTAGACCTTTATAAATAGTGACCAAGCAAGACAAACTCGCCACATAAAACTTTTCGTCAGTAATACGTTTTTCAGCACGACGACGTGCCATATATAAGCGACGTTCTAAGTCGCGATTACGCCAACCTGGAGGCGCATCAACAAATACTTGTTCAATATTGGGTAAGTTGCCTTGGGCTATCTCCCCTAGTACTGAGCTATCGACCGGCACTGTACGCCAGCCAACTAAAGTTAAGCTTTCATTGGCTAATTCTTCTTCTAATACTTTTTTACATAGAGCAGCTTCTACAGGATCAGTGCTTAGGAAAATCATGCCTACAGCATATTTTTTACCTAGCTTCCAGTTATTGTCTGCGGCTACGGCGCGAAAGAAGCTATCTGGTTTTTGTAATAATAAGCCACAGCCGTCACCTGTTTTACCATCACTGGCGATACCACCACGATGTTGCATACGATCTAAAGCGGAAATAGCGGTCTTAATTAGTTTGTGACTGGTTTCACCGTGTTGATGGGCAATTAAACCAAAACCACAGTTGTCTTTTTGGACGCTATGATCATAAAGCTGCATGTTTTTCTCCTAATAATAAGCCAACTTACTCACAGGACAGACAAAGAAGAATAAAGACATGGAAAAAATGCATAAATACTCCTCTTATTAAGTAAGTGGACATTCAACATTACTCAGTTATAGGGCAAACGTCAATTAAAATAGAGCTTTTGCTCGTAATTAATTTACATGTTTTTACTGTTTTGTAATCGAATAATGAAATCAATAATTCTCATCTTATTGTTTTTTAGGGTTATATTGTTTTTGTGATGTGTTTTGTATTTCATATCGTGGGATTATATGAAATAAAATTACATTTTTAGGAGCTTTATAGTGCGAGGTTATATTCAGTATTTATTCAGTTTATGGGGGTTGCTTTTGTTGCTAACGCTAAAATAGCAGTGAGAAAAACAAAAAAGCCAATAGTGATATCACTATTGGCTTTTAGCATATTAAAAGGGTTTGCTTATGGCTAAGCCTGATAACCGCCCTTGATGCCCTTGGTAGTGACACTAACAGCATCATGAGCATGCAGTGACTCTAGGTGATTGATGCGTAACCAGAAGTCATCAAAATTATCTATTTGATTGATGCTGTATTGTAAACGACGTGCAGCATCTTCACAAAACATCAGGTTTTGGCCATTAAGACGCGCAAACTCTTGTTCATCTTCACGCTTAACTGCGGCTTGTACTGGTGTTTTTAATGAGTTTTCAATAAGGTCAACTAACTCAGTAATAGGAAAATCATTAACACTTGAATTAAGCTTTACCTTTACTTCTGCAACCGAGCGCTGAGAGTGCGGTGTGGCGACAATACCGTCAGTACTGCCAAGCCAATCATGAACGTCGGTTAATGCTAGCTCACTCTGTTGAGCAAACTTATCGTGGAAGGCTTTTTGTATTAATTGACGAGCTAAGGCAGCAGAGCACGGACAAGTTGATGAATAGGGGACATCAACGGTTAACTCTACAGTGAGTTTGCCTTTATTTAAGTATCCTGTAAGTGCTACTGGGTAAGCTTTCCAGCCTTCTTTACCGCTAATCAATGACTTTCTGCGTAAATGATATTCAAAGCTAAATTGCACTTTAGCTTGATCACTTAACTCTTGATGACTACTGATAAAACCATCGAGTAAGCTCACCATACTTTGATAGTTAAGCACATTACTTGTAGATAACTCATCGATAAGTAAGTAAAGGCGAGACATGTGTATACCTTTAGCTTGTGCGTCTTTTAAATTGACGAAGGCATCTATATGAGCTGAGACCATACGCTCGCCTTGGTCTTTTGAAGCGACCATAATAGGCATTTCAATGTTACTCATGCCGACCCAGTCAAGTGTACCTTCGGTTTGAGCTGTTGTATGGTTGGCGATATCTGGCATTGATGTCGTCATTTCGACTCCACTTTAAAACGATAGTTATTAACTAAACTCCGTGGACTTTATTGAAGTAAATACGAAGAGTAGATCTAAGGGCGCACATTCTAGCTTATTTTTTAATGGTAATCATTATTGTTGTTGCTCTATAGCTAAAAAGTAGACAGAAATATTGCCCTTTGGTCTATTTTTCAATAAGTTTGTTTGAGTTATATTACTGCGCTAATATAGAGCTACTCGTTATTATTTGCCGCAAAAGGTGTGTCTGTGGAAACTGAGCAATCAAGCCCTTTCTTAGATCTAGAGTTACTTCATGGCTATTTAGACAGCTTGGGTAAACCCATTGTTGAACAGATGTTTGCTTTGTATTGTCAACAGGTAAAGATTTACCTTAATGATATTGAAAGTGCGCAAGTGAATAATTCACTCTCTGGTTGGCAAGAGCATTGTCATAAAATGAAAGGTGCAACAGCCAGTGTGGGAATGTACAAATTACATGGCCAGTTAAAACTGTTAGAGCACACCGCCGCATCACAGCAACAAAAGTTGGTTTTATTAACCGAGGTGAAATTGGAAAATGAACAGGCAATACTTGCTTTTAAAGAATGGTTAGCAAGTCATTAGGTATAGTAAAATTTACAGAGATGGTTGAGATTCAGCAGCCATTTCTCTTAACTATTTAAAAGATGGGCTGCATATATAATTTAACTTAATTTAGTTAAACGGCTCTTAATCTAGTGTACCGACAAAACGATAACCTTCACCATGAATGGTGTTAATAAGCTCAGGGGTATTTTGATTCATTTCAAAGTGCTTACGTAAGCGTCTTATGGTGACATCAACCGTACGGTCATTCGATCGTAAATCCCTACCGGTCATTTCTTTAATCAGTTGTTGGCGGGTAATTATTTTACCGGAATTTTTTATAAGTAAGCTTAATGCTCTGTATTCACCGCGAGGAATAGCAATAACGTCACCATCTGGGCTAGTCATTTGTCTGGAGTTACCATCCAAAGTCCACTGATTAAAAGTTACCACGCTTTGCACTGTTTCGGTACTTGATTGACCAATGCGACTTAAAATATTTCGTGCTCTGATAGTTAATTCACGAGGGTTGAATGGTTTAGTTAAATAATCATCAGCACCAATTTCTAAACCAAGTATTTTATCAATATCGCTATCTCGACCCGTTAGAAAAATCAAACCCAAATCTTTATTGGCTGTTAATTCTCGTGCTAATAACAAGCCATTTTTTCCCGGTAAATTAATATCCATAATGACTAGGTTGATGGTATTTAGTTTTAGCTGCTCAGCCATACTATCGCCATCAACAGCTTCGAAAACAATGTAACCTTCAGCTTCAAATAAATTGCGTAAGTTAAAGCGGGTGACATCTTCATCTTCTACAACTAAGATTTGATAAGTTTGCATAGTGGAATTTACCTAATATTTTAAATGGCTATTGTGATTATTATTTTTTAATGGGTAGAACTGCTGTAATCTGATTACATATATTTAACTATTTACATTTATTTAACTATTTTAGTCAAGTGAAAATGAAAAAACAATTTTTAAAGGCTTTTATTTCATTCACTTGCTGCTAACTCTACGGGAAAGGTGATATCAAAACTCACGCCCTGCTCTTGTTCTTCTTCAAGAGCAATATGACCATCTAGTGCCTGAGTGACTAAGTTATATACTAAATGCATACCTAGTCCGCTGCCACCACTACCGCGCTTGGTAGTAGTAAATGGGTCGAAAATTTTGGTTTTGATTGATTCATCAATACCATTACCGTTATCACGATAATTAATATGTAATTGATCGCTTAAGTTCATAATGTTGATAGTAATTGTACCATTATCAAGTCCATCAAAAGCATGGAAAATTGAATTAAGGATTAAGTTTATTAATATTTGGTTGATGGGGCCCGGTTTACTGGTAATGTATAACTCGCCAGGACAATTCACTGAGACTGTAACATTAGCCGATTCGATTTTCGCTGATATTGTTAATAACACTTCATCAACTAGGCCACTGACATTAAATGTTCGACTCTCTGCACTCGATTGATCTACTGCAACTTTTTTAAAGCTGGAGATTAACTTAGCGGCACGCTCTAAATTTCTGAAAATGATAGCAACGTTTTCCTCACTATCGGTTAAGAATTTTTTTAGTTGGCTAGACTTGAGTGTTTGATTATCAAAGGCCATTTTGATTTCATTTAATTTATCTGCTAATAAACTCGAAGCTGTAACCCCTAAACCTATTGGCGTGTTTACTTCATGAGCAATACCGGCAACCATATCTCCAAGAGAAGCCATTTTTTCTGTTTCGACTAATTGATCTTGGAATTCGTGCAGTTTCTCTAGTGTTGATAGTAGTTCTTGATTTGACTCTTTTAATGCGTCTGTTCTCGCACTCAGTCTGTTTTCCAGCGCTTGATTTTTGGACTCAACATGTTGGTGTTCTTCGATAAAGTTACTGACGTGTTTATCGGTGCGAAGTAATAATACATTGATACTTTTAGTTAAAATATCAAGTTCTTTATAAGGCTGCCTAGTTAGGGGCGCCTGATAATTTCTACTTTGAGATATTTTACTTATATCATCAATTAACTTGACCATGGGTTGAGTCGTTGTTCTAAAAAGCCACTGGGAAACAGCAAAGGCAAGTATTAAGGTTAAAAGTAAGAAGGCCAGAGTCATATAAGTTAACTTTCTAATAAAGGCATTCTTTTCAAGGAGACTTGATTGGATAAATAAGTAGCCTAAAATCTGCTGTTCGTGACTAATTTTAACGATGAGCTCTAGGTGATTTTCTTGGTATTGAATGGTACTTAATTGTGATATTTGGGCAATTTTATTACTAATTGCTGGAAACCTATGGTTTTTATTATAGCTAGTAAAATATTCAATACTGCCATCTTCATTTAATCGATAGACATGAATATGGTTAATAATAGGAGTGGTGATTAACTCTTTAAGTTCTTCTTTTAGTTTTACTTGGCTAATGTCATTGTCACTTTCGAGAAACCTGCTACTGTTCTTAGCCAATATACTTGCCCAAGCACGTGTTTCACTGGCAATGGTTTGGTCATTTTCGTTATCAACCATATTAATTATGCTTATCGCAGCCATAAGTAAAATAATGGTACTTAACGCCATAATACTTCGTACTAAGCGACTATGCAGTGACATGTTTTGAGTTGATTTTGCCATGGTAGCCAATTAATTAACTTCTATTACTTTGATGATAGCTGAGCTTGGTAAATAGTAAACCCTTTGTCTTTTGCTATAACACGGGTATTACCTATATGTGCTTGCATGATGGGTTGATATCGTAAAAAATTATTGGCAACTATGGTTATGCTGCCTTGCTTGTTAAGTTTCTTGTTTATTCCAGCTAAAAAGTCTTCGCTGGCTTGATAATGTGTTTTGACACCTTGATGAAAAGGGGGATTCGAAACAACGTATTGATACTGTTCGCTAACATCAGATAAGCTATTTGATGCGAATACCTGACCCGATAAACTGTTTAAAGCTAAACTCTCTTGTGCTGAAGTCAAGGCTAGGGCACTTACATCAAGTAGAGACAACTTAGTGTCGATAAATTTTTTGCCGATAAAGCAGCTAATAACACCTGCACCACAGCCAAAATCAAGGACTTTTCCTGACATTTTTTCGGGTAAATTACTTAATAATAAAGCGGTACCAATATCAAGTTTTTGTTGGCTGAAAACGCCGGGAAGTGAGGCGATTGTTAGTTGAATCCCTTCGATAGTAATCTGATATTTTTTAAACCAATCTTGTAACTTGAACACGACAGATAATTTTTCTGGCTGAAACAAGCCGGCAAAAAGCAGACAGTGACGAGCAGCATCTACTTTCTGGCAATAACTCAGTAGATCTTTGGTTAATTTAGGTGCGGACTGAATACCACCTTTTTTCTCGCCAACCAGTAATATTTTTGTTGTTTCATTAATGCAGTGAGCAATCATGGCTAGGGTGAAAGTTAATTCAGCCTTACTTTTAGGGAAAGCTATTATAACAAGGTCATGACAAATACTTGTTTGATAAGTACTGGCGAACGTTGCCTGAACACCGAGCCTATTTGCTCCGCTATTTTTGTTGGTAATTGCCTGATAATCGATAAAGTTAGTATTAAAACAATGAATGCTTTCTGGCTTATCTAGGGCAATAAGCTCATCAATAAAGCCATCCTCGGGTAAGTTAATCAATAATGGTGCTTTAGCAATAAGTAATTCACTATTACGTAATAAAACTTGGCTAGGATTTGACAAAGACATAGGGCAATAAACAGAGAAAGAATAAAGGTTATATTCTACGGTAAATTAGTATAAGGGAATAGGTAAATTTTCTGGAAGTTAATTGTACCTAGGTAAAAAAAATGCTTAAATAGTCAACGTCCCTAATTCCTATTTAGTGGTTAATCAACTAACCGTTAAATATTAATAGGGCCAGAAGAGGAGCGTTAACCAGGTAATTACCGTTGTTTTGTTTGTATGGTGTTTTTTAATACAGTCAAAAACAGAGATCAAACTCTGTAGAGGGTAATGAGGGGGATTAACGCCGAGGTATATGGCTATTTGATTGGCTGTTTATCGGTTGTTTACTTTATACCTTATTAGAGTAGTGGGCTGAATCCCAACAACTGTCACTTTGAACAATGACCATATTGGTTGTTTAAGTGGGGAGCTTCTGGCCTTTTGCATATTAGCCCAAATGCCAGCCCCGCTGCCGTTATGCTCTTCTTTGTAATCGCCCAGTCCTCCGCACCTATGTATTTAGTTTTATTAATTCGGCATGTTTACGCCTGTTTTGATAATGCTGGTACTCAATATTTTTCTATAGACTTTTTATCAGATAAGCGGAGTAATAAATGAACTGGCAAGATGTATTAGCACAGTTAGAATCAGGTAGTTTACGAGCGGCAAACCAAGATGAAGCCGGTAACTGGCATGCCAATATTGAAGTGAAGCAAGGTATTTTAGCGGCTTTTAAAGCTGGTAAAAACGTTGCCTTTGATGATAATTACCAAGGCTTTGTTGATAAACACAACTTACCTGCTCGTCAGTTTTCACCAGAAGACGGTGTTCGATTAGTACCTGGTGGCTCATCAGTGCGTGCTGGCGCCTATGTTGCTGAAGGCGTTATTATTATGCCACCTGCTTACATCAATGTTGGTGCCTTTGTCGATACGGGCACTATGATTGATAGCCATGCTTTAATTGGCTCATGTGCGCAAATAGGAAAAAATGTACACGTGTCAGCTGCCGTACAAATTGGCGGAGTATTAGAGCCTATAGGTGCTAGTCCGGTAATTATTGAAGACGATGCTTTTTTAAGTGCGGGTGTTGTTGTTGTTGAAGGTATTGTTGTTAAAAAAGGTGCGGTATTAGCACCGGGCGTATCTCTGTCTAAGTCAGTGCCTGTTTATGATTGTGTAAACCAAGTGATGCGTGAAAAAGGTGCGGAAATCCCTGAACGTGCTGTGGTTGTACCTGGTACTCGCCCTGTCAAAGGTGAGTGGGCTCAAGCGCAAGGTTTAAGCATGGCTTGTGCACTTATCGTAAAATACCGCGATGAAAAAAGCGATGCATCACTAGAGTTAGAATCCATTTTAAGATAATTGCTAGGGGTTAATAACTCCGTTGCCGTAGAGTCCCATTTATTTGTCAAAAGTACTCATTGATAGTCATCAACTCCGTGCTTTTTCCTCTTAATTGAACTTTACGGCTTAGCGTTTATTTTCCCCTGATATAAATACCTATCGCTTTAAAACTTAAAAGTAAACTATAAAGATAACAATGATGACTAAACCCACTTGGTTCGACACCACTATCGAAAACGCGCTAATCAACCATAAATCACCTGACGATGAACATGGCTATTTTGTTTATCAACTTGATGCGCTCAAAACACATTTGGCTAGCTTGCAGCAGCAAGACGTTATTAAGTTATGGTTTGCTGTTAAAGCTAATCCGCTATCCAAAATTATTCAAACCTTAGATGGTGCTGGCTTTGATTTTGATGTCGCTAGTGCGGGTGAGTTAACGCAAGTATTAGCGCAGGGGATAGATCCAAGCCGAGTATTAAATACTGGTCCCGCTAAATCAAAGAAGCAAATAACTTCCTTTGTTAAGCAGGGAGTACGTACCTTTGTCGTTGAGAGTTTAAACCAACTGAACTGGCTCAATGAAGTCGTGTTGGAGCAGGAGTTGTCCTCAGCTGAGGCTGATAGGCCTAAAGTACTGCTTAGAGTGCAGCTGCAGTGGCATGAAGGCGAGAAAAATCCACTGGGTGGTAATAGCTTAACGCCGTTTGGTCTATCAGTGTCTGAGTGGCAGAATATTCATGTAGATAATTATCCAGCCTTGGATCTTTGTGGTTTACATATTTTCCAATGGGGAAATATGCTCAGTAATGAAAAAATGTTTTCATTATGGTCACAAATGATACCACCATTAACTGACTTAGCTAATAGTATTGGCATGAGCTTAAAGGTGTTGGATTTAGGTGGTGGTTTAGGTATCGATTATTTAGGCGCAGGGCAAACCTTGTCATGGCCGCAAGTTATTGAAGACTTGGCTATTATCAAAGAAAAAGCTGGCGTAGACGAATTGTGGCTTGAGTTAGGGCGCTTTGCTGTTGCTGAGTGTGGCTATTATGTTGTGCCAGTAGTTGATAGAAAAATGAATTATAACCAAGAGCAGTTGGTGTTAGCCGCAGGTATCAATCATTTACTGCGCCCAGCAATTACCGAACAACCCTTTCCGGTACAAATACTACGTGAAGGTTTTACAACTGAAAATACCACTATGCAGGCTTTTGATCTTCACGGTCCTTTATGTACTAGCATGGATAAATTAGGCCACTTGCACCTGCCAACGGATACCGCTGTCGATGAGCAGCTAGTCTTTGGTTATTGTGGCGCCTATGGCTTTACTGAAAGTATGCCATTTTTCTTATGTCATGAATTAGCTGCAGAGTACGTTTATCAAAATGGCAGTCTTATTCAAGTGAGAGCTGCTCAGCCAGCTTCTTCTTATTTGGCATAGTTAAGTAATTGTTAAGGAATAGTTGAGAGAAGATGATGAATAAATTTACCAAAGAAGTTATGTCAGTTGGCGAAATGGCCAGTGGCGCTAAACTTACCGTACCGGTATATGCTTTTAAAGTTGAAAATAATACGGGTTCCAACACTGGTCCCAATGTTTATATACAGGCGAATATGCATGGCGCTGAAGTACAAGGTAATGCGGTAATTTTTCAATTACTTGAGCTACTACAGCACTGTAAGTTACAAGGTAATATTACTTTAGTACCTTATGCAAACCCCGTCGCTTGTAATCACAAAAATGGTGAATATACCTTAGGTCGTTTTGATCCTATCACTGGGGTCAACTGGAATCGTATGTACCACTTTGATGAAAATGTGATTGAGCCTTTCGCGCAACAATATTTGGATGCCAGCGAAGACGATATAAAGGATAAATTCCAACAACTATTAGTTAATGAAGTTGAAAGTAAGCTCGAGCAAAATACTTGGGGGCTCACTACGGGACAACGCATTGCTTATCAATTGCAGCGTCTTGCTCACAAAGCAGATATCGTTTTGGACTTACATACAGGGCCAATTTCCAGCAAGCATTTATATTGTCCTGAATATGCTCAAGACAGTGCTAAATATTTTGATATTGAGCATACGTTATTAATTCCTAATGGCTTTGATGGCGCTATGGATGAGGCAACATTTTGTCCTTGGTGGAGTTTACAGCAGGCTTATCAGGTTTTAGGGCGAAACTTTACCATGGGGCAGGGGGCTTTTAAGCGGGAAAGTTTTACTGTCGAATTGGGTTCTCAAGAGCAAATAGACTTAGATGTAGCCAAGCAAGACGCCTTAAGTATATTATCTTATTTACAATACCAGGGTGTTATTGATAACAAGGAATACCAGCCACAAAAAATGACGCGATACGCGGGTTACTTGAAAGATTATAAGGCTTTATATTCCCCTATGGGCGGTATGGTCGATTATCTTGCTGAGTTTGGCAAACCTTTAGCTGCTGGCGAGCCATTAGCCCGAATTTTACGTATGGATAACTACGGTGATGGTGAGGCATTGCATTATGTCTCGCTTGAGCAAGAGGTTATCCCTATTTTACACTTTGCTTCTGCGAGCGTTAATCAGGGCACAGAGTTGTATAAGGTACTTTGTAATTACTTTAAGCTGTAAGTCTTGATAACTAAAGCTAGTTAAGTTTCTCAAAGCACAAAGAAGTTAAACTAAGAAGTACTTAAGTCATATAAAAGCAGTTATTGATCATATTCAATAGCTGCTTTTTATTATGTACAGGATGTACGGTAGCTCGCGGAGATAGGATATCTAGGAGCGAGCAAAACAGGATGTACGATAGCTATTGCAGATAGGGAACTCTAATACCTAGCATAACAGGATGTACCGATAGCTTACGAAAGCTGTATGTCCAAGGCTTCAGCAATTAAGTGAATATTTTAATTTTCCTATACAACAGGCTAAATTTTTAAACTGAGTTGCAATGCCGCGCCAATAGTATCGTTATCGCCGGTGAAAGCGGCAATATCAATAGCAAAGACATCCCAAGGTGAAATACCAATACCGGCAGTGTAAATATCGTCATCAATATTATTTATGTCAGTACGATAACCTAAGCGAAATTGAATATGCTCATAGAAACGAAACTCGGCACCAGCACTGGCATATTTTGATGGCGCTAAAGAGGAAAATTGTTCTCGGTCGGTTAAGTCTATTTCTGTCGCTAAGCTGAGCCAGTCATTTTGATAACTCAAACCAAAGCTACTGGTCATTTTCAAGGTGAAGGTTATATCTTGCTCAACATGATGTACGGTTTGTTTAATCAAGTTGTTGGTAACAAGCGCAGCGTGCCATTGACGCTCTGCTCCCCAGGCGATATATAAACCTAAGTCAATATTGCTGCCACTTTCGGCGGTGATATTCTCGTCATCGGTAATTTCAAAGTCGTCATCATCAAAGTCACTAATCTTCACGCGATTAAAATAAAGATCAACGCGTTGGTACTTTAATTTGGCACCAACACTTAAATCATAATTGGCGCTTTTAACCGCTGGATAAGCAGCCATAACACCCGCTTCTGCAATTGAATACCCTACGGCTGTGGTTGCTGATTCAAGGTTAGTTAGGTTTAAGTTACAATCAAGCATGTTGATACAATCATCTACAGCTTTGTCTAGGATGGCTTCATCACTTTCACTGTAATCCATGGTACCGCCAATACGACCATATTGATTGGTGAAAAAGCCAACACTTATATACTGGTTGGGAATAAGAACCTGGAAATTCAAGCCATTACGGATCTTAACAACTTTGCCATCGATTTGTTTAAAGTCAGCAATAATGACATCTATTTGCTCATTTAAATCATTATAGTAATTTTGTGCTTGACCTGACGTTTGAAAATTTTGCAACTCAATACCGTTAATGTCATCGGCTAATCTATCAAGGTTGTCACTAATATCTTCTGCCGTGTCAATAACATCATATTTATCCGATGCCATAATACCTACATTTAAAGAGAAGAAAATATAATCATCGTTATCAAATTTGGTCAGTAACGCAGGGTTACTCAATGATGAGGTGAAGTCTTGGGTTAGACCGGTAAAGCCTTGTCCTGTACGCTTAGCGGTAAAGCTTTCACCGTAACTAGGTAATGACATAGCCATGATTGGAATTAACAATAATGTTTTTTTAAATGTGAGATGGCAGGTAAT
>JALJPA010000008.1:0-28715 GCA_022969215.1 Colwellia sp.
TGCGGGCAATTAAAATAATACAAAATAGCTCTAGTCTACATGTTATCACTCAATATTTAACGTTGAGTAACATATTTCGGCACTTATGAGCTCAATTGGAGTAGTAATGAAATTTCAAAGAAAAGCACTCGCTATAGCCGTAATGGTAGCAACCTCAACGTTAAGCGCTTGTTCAAGTGACGATGTCAAAGAAATAATTAACGACAAAATAACTAAAATAGAATTATCAAGTAACTCAGTTGATGAAAATTCAAAAGGTGCTGAAGTTGGCTCTATCTCTACAGATATTTTAGATTCAATAAAATCATTTACTTATTCAACAGACAATGAAAATTTTGTTATTTCGGGTAATACATTAAGCCTAGCCGCTGAATACTCATTTGATTATGAAAAAGAACAAACAGTAGATGTTAATATTACAGCTACTGATAGTAGCGGTACTGCTGTTACAAAGGTACTAAGCATCGAAGTAAATGATTTACTTGATTACTACGGTTTTATGAGCAAAGTTGGTGATGTCAACAACTCAAGTGTTTCTTACGGTGGTCAATCTGCACGTCATGCATTAATTGCCGAGCTGAAACATTACATTGGTAAAGGCGGTTTACAAGCTGATTTAGCTAATGGCGATTTAACCACTGAGCAGCAAGTTATTGATAAGTTAAATAGCTACTATGATGCCACTGAAGAATCGTGGGATGGATTTGAAATTACTTTCACTACAGCGAAACAAAAGTTATTTAAAGAATTATCAAGTAGCTATAAAAGCTTAAAATCTAAAGTTGCTGGTAATGATTCTGGTGGTCACTACAATGGTGTAAACATCGCCTTTGCTGGTTGGTCTGAATGGGAAACTGTTGCTCCTCTTGTCCCTGCTGAGGATGTTCTTCCACAGAAAACACCTCATGGTCTTGTTCAACAATATTTCAAACAAATTGCTGATATTGCCATTGGTACTTTGGGTGATAAACGTTATGTACCAGGTGCAGAGCAAGTTGTAGATAATGAAATACCTGTTTACGTTACTGATAATGGTTTAGATTTAAATCAATTAATTCAAAAGTTTTTATTGATGTCAGTGGCTTACTCACAAGCTACTGATGATTACTTGGATGAAGCTAAAGGTTTAGCGGCAGATAACATAGCTCAAGATAAAGGCACTAAAGATTACACCTCATTAGAACATCAATTTGATGAAGGTTTTGGTTATTTTGGTGCAGCAAGAGACTACTTGTCATATAGCGACGATGAGATCGCGAGTAAAGGTGGTCGTGATGAATGGCAGGGTCAACATGATACTGATGGTAAAGATGGTATCGACTTAACGAGTGAGTTTAACTTTGGTAACTCAGTTAATGCCGCTAAACGTGACCGTAAAGCTGTTGTGTCTACTGATTACACTAAGCAAGCCATGGATGCTTTCTTAAACGGTCGTAAACTTATTAATGATAATGCTGGTATGGCATTAACTGAAGCGCAAATGACTGAGTTAGAAGGCTACCGTGATGTTGCCGTTGATGCATGGGAACGTGGCGTAGTTGCTACAGTTATC
Organism: Colwellia sp.; assembly: GCA_022969215.1. Lineage (GTDB taxonomy): Bacteria > Pseudomonadota > Gammaproteobacteria > Enterobacterales > Alteromonadaceae > Colwellia. The sequence goes on from JALJPA010000008.1 coordinate 1,553, forward strand.
CACTATATCAATGATCTAGATGCAGATTTGGCAAAAGTTGATACTGCAGAGTTTGATTATGCAACAACAGCTAAACACTTCTCTGAGCTAAAAGGTTTTGCTCTAGGTTTACAATTTAATCCTTACTCACCAATTGCTGGTACTGACGAAACAAAATTTGCTAAGTTTTTAGAGCTTCACACGCTATTAAAAGATGCACCAGTATTAGTTGAAGCAGATGTTGCAGCATATCAAATAGACCTTAAGGCTGCTCGTGATCTCTTGCAAACAGCATACAGTTTTGATGCTGGAAACGTTGCTAACTGGTAAGCGTTTATTGTTAGCCTAGGGCACTAAAACCTAAGGCTAACAACTTAAAAATTTAAACAAAGCTTGAACAGGGATGTTGTTCGAGCTTTGTTGCGTTTTAAACCTAGCTAAGTAATAGGTAACTAACATAAGTATCCAAAGGCTAATTGTTGTTAACGTTTAGGTAACCTAAAGGTAAATTTAAGGTAAAATAATCATGAAATATCCCAAAGCACTCTCTTTAGCTCTTTCATTCAATAAGAAGCTTATTTCCGTGGCACTCGCCTCTGTATTTATTATTAGCGCTTGTGGCGAAGACACCAGCAGTAGCAGTGGCGAAGGCTTTAATAATAGCCAAGACACTAATACTGATTTTGACCAAGGAAAGTTAATTACCAGTATCGTTGATAAAGTTATTACGCCCACTTACCAACAATTCTCCTCGGTAGCCTCTTCTCAGCAACAAGCAATCAGTAATTACTGTGCACAAGAGTCAGCACTTGCCTTGGGTAACAGTAGTGAAACACTAGTAAATGACGCAAAAATGTTGGCAGTAGAAAGCTGGCGCACGGCAATGAATTCTTGGCAACAAGCCGAAATGATGCAGTTTTCACAATTTCTCATTGATGGCGGCTTAAGAAATAATATTTATTCATGGCCTACACAAAATACTTGCGGCGTTGATCTTGATGTAACTTACTTTAAAGCCGGCAGTGTTAATGGCCAACCGTACAATATAGCCACGCGTACGGCTTCGCGAAAAAGCATGGTTGCCTTAGAATACCTACTATTTAATGATAACCTTGCTCACTCATGTACAGGCTCAACAAAACCTGACAGCTGGGACAATCAAACAGAACAATATAGAAAAATAGCGCGTTGTGAATTTGCTAGTGAAGTGGCCGGTGATATTGAAAATAATGCTGAAGAGCTATTAACTGCTTGGTTAGGCAGTGATGGTAATGGTGGTTATGCCGCTAAACTTAAAAGCGCAGGCAATGTCGGCAGTGACTTTGCCACACAACATGACGCAGTAAACAAATTAAGTGATGCAATTTTTTACCTCGATAAATACACCAAAGACGGAAAATTAGCGAAACCGCTAGGATTATTTGCCAATGAATGTGGTGCTCAGGCATGTCCTGAATCAGTTGAGTCAAAATACGCAAATCACTCGGTTACTAATATCACTAACAACTTACAAGCACTCAAAATGTTTATGCAAGGTAGCTTAACTGCTGATGAAACCGATGCATTAGGTTTTAGCCATTACTTAATTGATGTTGGTGATAAAATTACCGCTGACAATATTAATGAAGGTGTGGCACTGGCTATTGAAGATACTAAAAATTATCAAACGTCGTTGGCAGCAACGTTAGCAACAGACCCTGATAAAGTTTTGGCAACCCATGGCGAGGTAAAAAATATTACCGATAAACTAAAAAGTGACTTTATTACCAGCCTAGCTTTAGAGCTGCCAAAAACCTCTGCTGGAGATAATGATTAATGATGACTAATCCGACAAAAAAATTCACCTTGTCAACGACAGCACTAGCGCTGTCAATTGCACTATCTACCAGCTTAATACCGCTATCAAAAGCAATAGCGGCGGATGAAAGCAATAACAAAGCTGCGGGCAATAATGCTCAAACAACTGCGGCGGCCGGTACCGCAAGTAATATTAATGACATTGCTGATGGTATCAGTAATAAAATTGATTTTATTGAGCGAATTCAAATTATTGGTCACGGTGACAAGCTAAGAACTGAAGGTGGTTCAGCCACATTAATTGGTGAAGCTGAGTTAGAAAAATTTAAGTTTGATGATATTAACCGTGTGCTTTATAACGTGCCCGGCGTCAACATTCGTGAAGAAGATGGCTATGGTTTAAGACCTAATATCGGCTTTCGCGGTGCGACACCTGAGCGTAGTAAAAAAATTACTGTCATGGAAGATGGTATTTTAATCGGTCCCGCACCTTACTCTGCTCCTGCAGCTTATTACTTTCCTATGATGTCGAAAATGACTTCTATAGAAGTATTTAAAGGCCCTGCGGCAATAAAATATGGTCCAAATACCGTTGCTGGCGCATTGAATATGACTACAAGAGCCGTGCCAGATGCCCAAGAGGGCATGATAGATTTGTCAGCGGGTAGTGATGGTTATAGCAAAGTACACGGCTATTACGGCACTAACATTGGCGATCTTGGCGTGCTTGTTGAAGCGATAAATATGCAAGCCGATGGTTTTAAAGAATTGGATGGTGGAGGCTCTACGCTTTATGGCAACGGCGATGGCAATACCGGCTTTGATAAAAATGACATTATGGCAAAGTTTCGTTATGACTTAACCACAGGAAGTGTTGAGCATACTTTTGGCTTAAAAGTCTCTTATGCAGACGAAAAATCGAATGAAACTTACCTAGGGTTAACCGACGAAGATTTTTACGTCAACCCAGATCGCCGTTATGCCGCCAGTGAATTAGATAATATGGATTGGCAGCATGAACAGTTCCAGTTTACTCACTTTATGCAAACGAATGACTTTGACATTACCACACGTGTCTATCGTAATAATTTTGAACGTTCGTGGTTTAAAATCAATGGCTTTAAAGGTGGCCTAATTGATCGAGACTTGCAAGAAATATTGGCGAACCCTGAAGACGATGTTAATGCAGGCTTTTATCAGATATTAACGGGTCAAGCCGATAGTGTTGAAGAGCATGAGAAAATTATTGTCGGTGATAATGCCCGTGAATATTATTCACAAGGCATTCAAACAGAGCTTTATTTTGAGCAGCAGCTTTTTGGTTTAAATCATAAATTTAATTTTGGTGCACGTTTTCACCAAGACCAAATCGAACGTAATCATACCGAAGACAGTTATGATATGCGTGATGGTCATTTAGTCAGTGATGGTAGTGCACAAGTAAAAACCACCACTAATCGAGAAAAAACCGATGCTCTCGCGGTGTTTTTTAAAGATACCATTAAATATGATGCCCTTGATATAACGTTAGGTTTACGTGGTGAGTTTATTGATTCTACTTATCAAAACCGAGTTGTTGGTAAAGAAGATGATTGGCAAAAGAAAAGTTCTCATATTTGGTTACCTAGCCTGAGTTTGTTTTATACGGTAAATGAAAACCTAGGTTTACTTTTTGGTGTGCATGAAGGCTTTATTCCGACCAGTCCAAAAGAAGGGCCGGATACTGAAATTGAAAATAGCGTTAATTATGAGTTTGGTGGCCGTTTTTATCAGGGCGATTTACAAGCCGAAGCGATATTTTTCTATAATGACATGAGTAACTTAAAAGAGAGTTGTTCGTTCTCTGCGGCATCATCTTGTGGCGATAGTTTAGATAAAGAATTTAACGGCAGTGAAGTGGATGTTTATGGCTTGGAATTTTCTACCAGCTATAATGCCAAGCTGACTGAGCAGTTAGATGTACCTATGTCACTTGTTTACACTTACTCTGATTCAGAATTTAAAAATAGCTTTGAGTCTGACTTTCCTATGTGGGGCACTATTACCGCTGGCGATGGCTTACCTTATTTAGCGGAGCATCAATTAACGCTTAATCTTGGTCTTACTGCGGAGCAATGGGATATTAACTTTCTTGCCCGTTATGTTGGTGAAATGCTTGAGGCTTCGGGTGAGGGTGTAACTTTGTCAGGTGAAACAACTGAAGCGTATGTCGTAGTAGATTTATCAGCAAGTTATTATCTTGGCCAGTATGGTAAAGTCTATATCAAAGCCGATAATATCCTTGATAGCCAAGAAATTGTTAGCCGTAGACCTTATGGCGCAAGACCCAGTAAACCACAACAGATGTTTGTCGGTTATCAATATAGCTTCTAGTTAAAAGTTGTTATTAGGCTCATTATAACGTTGAGCTAAATCAAAACAGAATCTGCTGTTTTGATTTAGCATAGTCTTTTAAACTTGTTAGGCGGTTTTGTGCTGGATTTTTTATCAATTAATATATCTGAACTCAGCCAATATTTCTTTGATGCTAATAAACGTATTTACATTGTTTATTTGCTTTCCGCACTAGCGTTAGCTGTTCCTGTTTACTGGCTGAAGTTTTCTAGTTTTTCCCTACTGCCCTTCTTACGCTTTGTTTTTCCAAAATCAGTTTATACACATAAATCCGCACGGCATGATTATGTTCTGCTAGTGGTAAACAAGCTGATCAAATCAGCATTATTCCCACTGGTAGTCATTACTATGGCGCCCATTGCTATTGGCGTTTCATCAGCAATAGAATACCTATTTGGTTACCTTGAGCCTATAGCTTTATCTAGTACGGCTATTATTGTCATCTTTACCGTATTACTATTTTTATTTGATGATTTTACCCGCTTTTTATTACATTATATTTTGCATAAAGTCCCGATGTTGTGGGAGTTTCACAAGGTACATCATTCGGCTTTAGTGCTAACACCTTTTACCATATATCGCAGTCATCCGGTTGAGAGCTTACTGTATGCCTTTAGAATGACGTTAACCCAAGGTTTTGTTGTTGGACTATGTTATTACTTTTTTGGCCCTACCTTGAAGATGTACGATATTTTAGGGGCAAACGCTTTGGTGTTTTTGTTTAATTTTTGTGGCTCTAATTTACGCCATAGTCATATTTGGTTAAGTTGGGGAGATAGGGTAGAGAATTACTTGATAAGCCCAGCCCAACATCAAATACACCACAGTGATAACCCAAAGCACTTTGATCGTAACTTCGGCTCAGCGCTTGCGCTATGGGATAGGTTGTTTTTCTGTCATATCAAGGCATCGCAAGTAGATAAAATAACCTATGGCATTAGTGTTAATCACAAAGGTCATAATAGTTTGATGCAAATATATTTTGAACCCTTCAAAAAAGCAGCTGAAAGCCTTTTACCTAAACGATAGCGGAGGAAATAGTACTTTATAACTTGCTGTTAACTATTTTCTTCTAGGCTAGCTATACTCTTTAGCAGTCACTTATTTTACAAGAGTTTATGAGCGTTTATAGACGTTCATTAGTGTTAAGTATTCGCTTACTCAATCCAAGTGGTCAAATATCAGCAAGCTCACTGTTTAGTACTGTTTAGTTCTGTAATTAAACTCTGCAGGTAAATCATGCAATTAAAACACGGGCTTTAGTTATGGACTCTAATTGAGGTACTTGGCTATATGGCTAAAAACAAAGCCAGTAAAAATCTTACTCGTGAACAAACAGCAAAGCTTGAAAATGTCGGCTTTTTCAAACGCTTTGCTTTTGTTTTCGAAAGTGTATTTATTATCCTCATTACTGCAGCCTCACTCTGGCTAACACGTTTAGTGGATGTGCCGGAATTTGTCATACAATTATCGAGTAAACAACAAAATTGGCGCTTAGATGAAATCATTACCCTTGCCAGTATTTCTGCCCTCGGTTTATTAATATTATTACTTCGTTACAGTTTATATTTACGTAAAAAAATGAAACGACAATTTATCGCCGAAGAAGAAATTAAACGGTTGGCTTTTTTTGATAGCTTAACTAACCTACCTAACCAAGATCTCTGCCATAACCGCTTGGAACACGCTTTAGCGCGAGCGGCCAGAAGTAATTCCTCTGTTGCTGTATTGTTTATTGGTATCGATGACTTTAAAGCCGTTAATGATAAACAAGGTCATGATGGTGGCGATAAGTTGCTGCAACAAGTTGCCAAGCGTTTATCAAGCGAATTACGCTCTGGTGATACCTTAGCGAGAATAACAGGTGTTGAGTTTCTTATTATTCTCGAGTCGGTTTCACCTGAGGACAATCTAAATATTGTTGCCGATAAAATATTACTAAAACTGGCTAAGTGCTACCGAATTGCTATGCAAGAAGTTTATATAACTTGCAATATTGGTGTTGCTTTATACCCAAGTGATGGCGAGCACAGTAAGGAATTAATTAAACATGCAGATACAGCGATGTGTTTTGCTAAGGAGAAAGGCCGTAATAGCTTGGCTTTTTTCTCTAAAGAGCTACAAGAACAAGTTAATTGTAAGAAAAGGATAGCTGAACAATTGCGTGGCGCAATGGATCGAGAGGAATTTATTCTGCATTACCAGCCTATTATTGCCACCGAATCAAATGAGGTTATTGCTGTAGAGGCTTTATTACGTTGGCATAACGAATTACTCGGTGATTTGTCACCAGATATCTTTATCCCTATTGCTGAAGAGATAGGCATCATTCCACAAATTGGAGATTGGGTGCTTAACCAGGCTTGTTTACAAAATAAAGCTTGGCAAGAACAAGGCTATCCGAGGATAGTGATGTCAATTAATATGTCAGTGATGCAATTGTGCATAAGAAACTATGCCAGTACTGTTTCGTCTTCTCTAGCACAAACTCATTTAGACCCTCAGTATCTGGAATTAGAGTTTACTGAAAGCACCCTGATGAAGGATGCTAAGCAGTCTATAGTGCAACTAAGGCAATTGAGTGCTTTAGGTATTTCTATCGCTCTTGATGACTTTGGGACCGGTTACTCTTCAATAAAGTACTTATCTAAATTTAAACTTAACAAATTGAAAATAGACGGGAGTTTTATTAAAAACATCCCTAAAAGTGCAACCGATGTTATGGCTATTCGAGCCATGATTGCTTTAGCTAGGCAATTAAAGCTCCACGTTACCGCTGAAGGCGTTGAAACTGCCGAGCAGCGTGAATTTATGGCGATTAGTCGTGTGGACTCTATGCAAGGCTATCACTTTAGTCATCCTGTTGACGTCAAAGCCTTTGAGCAGCTATTGCAATCCCCGTCCTGGCAGAAAACTTAACCTAGTAGTTAACTTTTTTAAGTTTAGTCACTATATTTTTACGCCATTTCTTCAATAATAAGTAAGAGCAGTAATAAGCCGAACTAGTCCATTAGGTAAATAAAGCTTGTAAAAAACCACTAAAAGCGTAAAATACGCGAGCTTTTCTGTCGCTTATCGGCAGGAAGTGTCTGGAAAATTCGTTTTAACACTTAAATATAAAGAGGACGATATGGTTACCATTCGTTTAGCTCGTGGCGGCGCTAAAAAGCGTCCATTCTATCAGGTTGTTGTTGCAGATAGCCGTAATTCTCGCGATGGTCGTTTCATCGAGAGAGTTGGTTTCTTCAACCCAACAGCACAAGGTCAAGCAGAAAAATTACGCTTAGATTTAGACCGTATTACCCATTGGGTAGGTTTAGGTGCGACAGTATCTGATCGTGTGGCTAAGTTAGTTAAAGACGCAAAATCTGCGGCTTAATTGCTTAGTAGGTATTAGGAGAATTCTGTGAGTAAAGAACAACAAATCATCCTAGGTAAAGTAGGCGCTGTTTACGGTATCAAAGGTTGGTTGAAAATTCATTCATTCACTGGTGAAACCGATGCCATACTTGACTATTTTCCTTGGTCATTAAAATTAGGGAATAAGACACAAACAGTTGACATTACTGATTGGCGCAAGCATAACAAAGGCCTAATCGTGAAAGTGGCGGGTATTGATGACAGAGACGTAGCGCAAGCATTAGTCGGCTCAGAAATATTAACCAGTGAAGCGGCGTTGCCAGAATTATCGCAAGATGATTTCTACTGGCGCGATTTAATAGGCATGTCTGTAGTGACTACCGAAGGTTACGACCTGGGTGTAGTTTCAGACATGATGGAAACTGGCGCTAACGATGTACTGGTTGTAAAAGCTAACTTAAATGATGGCTTTAGTAAGAAAGAGCGGTTAATCCCTTATCTTTTTGAACAGGTTATTGAGTCTGTTAGCATTGAAAATAAACAAATCTGTGTTGACTGGGATCCGGGTTTTTAACTTGTGACTAGCACTACCTCTACTAAAGAGAAAAACAAAATGTGGATTGGGGTTATTAGCCTTTTTCCCGAAATGTTTAATGCTATCACGGAGTACGGGGTAACAGGTCGAGCGATTCGTAATGGGTTAATTGAATTTCAGTTATGGAATCCAAGAGACTTTACCCATGATAAACATCGTACCGTTGATGATCGTCCTTATGGCGGTGGTCCGGGTATGTTAATGATGGTGCAACCATTACGTGATGCAATAGCTGAAGCGCGTAAAGCTGCTGATGCTGATGCTGCCATTCATGGTGGTAAAAAGGCTAAAGTTATCTACTTGTCTCCGCAAGGACGAAAGCTTGATCAACAAGGCGTAAGTGAATTAGCACAACATGATCGACTAGTATTTATTGCTGGGCGATATGAAGGCATAGACGAGCGATTAATCGCGTCAGATATTGACGAAGAATGGTCGGTCGGCGATTACATTTTAAGTGGTGGTGAACTCCCTGCGATGAATGTGATTGATGCCGTAGCACGCTTAGTGCCAGGCGTTTTAGGACATAAAGAATCAGCAGAGCAGGACTCCTTCTCTAACGGTTTATTAGATTGTCCTCATTACACTCGGCCAGAAGTAATGACTACTCCTAACGGGGACGAAATGTCAGTACCGAAAGTGTTGCTTAGTGGTAATCATGAACACATACGCTTATGGCGACAAGAGCAATCTTTGCTAAGAACGTGGACTAGAAGACCAGAATTATTAATTAACCTAGCTCTGACAGCTGAGCAGGAAAAAGCACTCGCTTTAATTAAAAAACAAGCGAAGCAAACCACTTAGACTGTGCACACTAGGAAGAAGGTATTATGAGTAAAATTCTTGATATGCTCGAGCAAGAGCAATTAAAAACTGATCTACCAACATTCGCTCCGGGCGATACTGTTGTAGTTCAAGTAAAAGTTACAGAAGGTGAGAAATCACGTCTTCAAGCGTTTGAAGGTGTAATTATTGCTGTTAAAAATCGTGGCTTACATTCTGCTTTCACTGTTCGTAAAATTTCGAACGGTGTTGGTGTAGAACGTGTATTCCAGACACATAGCCCAATTGTTGACTCAATTGAAGTGAAACGTCGCGGTGATGTTCGTCAAGCTAAACTTTACTACTTGCGCGAGCTATCTGGCCGTAAAGCACGTATTAAAGAAAAATTGGCTAAGAGATAGAAATATTTCTTATACATTTTTCTGTAAAGAAAGTTTGAAAAAAAGCCTGAATAAGCAATTATTCAGGCTTTTTTGTGCGAGCAGTATTTATAAACACTCTGCCATTATCATACCAGTTTCATTAAGTTTGTGAGCAACACTGACATGGCGTATTTTAACCAGCACAAGTGAGCAATAACTTAATGAAATTGGTATCAGTATGAATACCTTTGATAATAAAGATGAAGTGGCAATAAATTACTAGAGTACAGGTAACCATTATACCCATTACCAGTTACCAGTAGACATAACCACTCAGTAATGAAATTTAAGTCTGTTAATTTACCCTTGTTCTCTTTTCAAATTAGCAGAGATTAAAGTCAGTGATAATATGCTGATAAAAAGCAGGGAGATGGCGGGTGACTGCAAGGAAAAGTCTACCGTTGCATGTAATAGCATATGAATAATCGCGGCCGCACAGCCAAAAGAGACGCCTTGATACAAGGGAGTTTTGCGCTTTACTATGGTCTTCAATGAAATAAACAAACAATACAGCACCATTGTGCCTAATAATAACGTGATAGGTAAACCAAGCTCAGCTGCAAATTGAATATAATCATTATGAGCATGGTCATAAAAACCTGAGTAGGGCTGTGCTTGGTATTGAGAAAAGCTTGAATAGAAACTTCCTCCCCCCGTGCCAAAAACCGGATATTCTAATATCATAGGTATTGAATCACGTACCACTTCATCTCTTGTTTCAGAAGCTAAACTGGTTTCTAACAAACGTTGTTTCACCTTTTCAACACCAAAAATAGTACCAACTAAGATAAGATCGATAATAAAAAAGCTCAATATCAACAAACGTAAGTTTTTAGGTTTACGGTTATAAAAGAAAAAAGAGAAAATACTGATGGCAGCCAAAGCCAAGAAAAAAGCCGAATTACCCATGCGTGACCGCGTTAAGATTAAAGCAATGATCATAATAATCAAACTCAGACGAATCAGCATCTTACTACTTAATAAAACCGAGGCAATATCACGGATTTTATGCCGTACTTGATGACCTGAACCCTTTAAAGAGAGTTGGCTGATCAATACACCAATACCAATAGACAAACACAGCGCTAAGTAATTAGCTAACTGGTTCTTATAAATAAAACTACCTACCGCAGCGGTTGAATAAGGGATAGAGAAAATAGGCGATATCATACCCTCATTAAGGTTTAACCAGCTGGCATACAAAGCTTGAAATAATCCTGATATAAGAATGGCGAGAGCAAATTTATAAAGTGTTGTTTTGGTATTAACATAATAAAACACTAACCAAGCAAACTGGATTAAAGCGAGCGTCTTTAACCACATGATATGAGTCAAAGAAGGGTCAAATGAAAGCGTAGGGAATGAACGACCTAAAAGAGTACCCAAACCAGGGGTAATTTGTAGCATTAACCACAGTGCTGTTACGCTAAGCGGTGCAAGTATAGCAAGGGAATATCTGGGCGGAAAAAAGTGCTGTTTATTTTTGATGCTAGCCAATAAATGACCTAAAAATAAAGCAAAGATAAAAAAATCAAGTATAGAGCTTGCCCAAATTCTATTCGCGCCTAAAGGTATTGGGGCATAAATAATAAGCGCACATAGGCTATAAAAAAAAAAGTTAGTCAACGGAACCTTATTACTTGTGTAGTGGTATAGAGGAAAGCTTAAAAAAGGAACTAATAGCTAGGAGATAAAAGTAAAGTGGTAGAGCTAATACTAAAAAAGACCCCGTAGGATCTTTTTTATACAGCAAGTAAACTACTTATTGGTTACCTGAAATACCCTCGCCGCCGCCGCCGCCGCCAGCATTACCACGGTTAGTGGTTGTGGTAGTGGTAGTGTTACCGTTGTTATTTCCAGTATTACCAGCAGCAGTGGCCTCTGAAGCAATTGTAGCATCAACGCCATTAGCAATAGCAACAGCCGTTAGTGTATCGGCATCTACACCTGACTCGGTTGCAGCCTTTAATAAATTAGCAATTAAAGGTGAATCAACCCCAAGAGCAAATATTGCTGAAGCAACAAGTGTTTCAGCAGCTTCAGTGTTTGCGCCTACAACTGCAATTGCAGCAGCAAGTAACGAATCAGCTAAAGCTGGGTTTTCAATAATGGCTGCGATTAAAATTGCATTTAATTCACATGATTCAGTTGCTTCAATATCAGGGTTTTTTGTTGCTTCAATATCAAAGTTACAATCATTGGCTAAAGCATTATCAATAATTAATTGTGCTGCTGGATCAATATCCATAGCTTGAGCTGGCAAAGTAATTGCGCTTAATGAGGCAAAAATTACGGCAGCTAAAATGTTCTTGTTCATAGCGATGTTTCCTTTCCATACTATATTTGCGGTTATGATAACTTAATAGGTGAATAAACACACCCTAAAGTAGTGTTTTTTTCCATCAAAGTTAATGTTTTCTGTATGAAATTTCCTTGAAGTCCATCACATGCAAGCTCTGCCAATAACTGCTTAGTTTCTAAGCTTTCGACATGGCTAGTTAATATTTTAATGCCTACACCGTGACCAATTTGTGTTACTGCTTGAATAAAGTGTTTATTCTCAATTTGTAGCTCAAGTTCATGTACATAAGCCCCATCAATTTTTAGATAATCGACATCTAAGCCTTTAAGGTATTTAAAAGAAGTAAAACTTGCGCCAAATCGATCAATACATATTTCAATACCTAAAGATTTTACTGTCTGAATAAAGTGAATACTTGAATCTATCCCAGCAAGAATAGCCTCTTCATTAATTTCAAAAACCAAACGGGGCAGGTTGTTTTTATGTAGTTTAATAAAACCGGCGAGCCAATGTCTAAACTCGGTACTATGCAATGATTGATGAGTTAGGTTAATCGCTATTTTACTATCTAAAGAGAGTTTGGTTAAATTGGCTAATTTATTTAACACCAATTTATCTAATTCTTGTGATTTATTGGTACGCTCAGCCATAGAATATAACTGGTTGTTAGCGACAACTTCATTATTGTTTATAAATTTACTAAATAATTCATAATATAAAACGTCATCATCGTTTGTTGAAACTACCGGTTGAAAGGTAAACTCAATATGATTCGTTTTAACTAAATTATCAATGATGCTCGACCATGCATGTAACCCATGCGATGTTTGGCTGTTATTATCGTTATAAACTTCACCTGACGAAGTTGCAGAGTTTTCTTGTGTTAACAAGGTGTCTAATTTTGCTAATAACTCAGTCAGCGCTTCGCTATTATTAAAAGTTGTTGCCACTAATTTACCAAAACCGGCTTCATAATATTGAGAGTTCAAAATAGAAAAATCATTATTAATATGCTGACAAAACTCTATTACCTCTTCGCCGACACTAGGGATAGTAAAAAAGAAACTACCGCCATTTACGCGATAAAGTTTAGCACCGGTAAATGAGTGTAACTGGTCGGTAATTAATTTAGCCGCTTGGCGAACGTAATCGTCACCAGCTTTATAACCCAGCTCAGTATTAATACTTTGTAATGAGTGTAATTGTACTAACCCTAAAGTCGCATAATCGTTAGATTGCATATCATCAACTGAAATTTTAAATTGGCTTTGAAAGGCACGACGATTGCCTAATTGGGTCAAATCATCAATATATAATTCTTTAGTCAGTTTGTTTGCTTGTTTACTGGCTAGGTCAAAAGAGGCTTGTATATTACTCACCATTATATTCATGGCATTAATAACGGTTTTAAGCTCTCGAGTCATCGGAAGTTTTTTAATAAAAACGAAATCTTTCTTACTAACAGAGTTTGCTTGAGCTTCAACTTGAGCTAATGGATTTAGCACAGACCGTAATATTAAATGGGCAACTAAAAATGAAAATATCGCAATTAGTAAAGAGGAGTAAAAATTATTAATGGCATGTTGCCAAAGTTTTAGATAAGAAGAGCCCACATGACTTTGAAAGCTTAGTATGCCGGCAATATTCCAACCATTGCTGACTTCACTTGACATAATGGGTGGTGTTAATTCAAAAAAATTGATAAACCATGATGGCACCCCATCAATAACCCTATTATTTTCACGAGACATTATTACTTTATCATCTACGTCGGTCAGTGAAACTTTTTGATAATAGCCAGAGTCAAAAATTGCCACCACCATGGTTTCAACAATCATCAAGTTTTCACCATCCATATAAGGTGAAATTGACAGGCCGACACTGGTCGCTGCATCTTGAGCATGGGTTTGCATTTGCTCGTTTAAATAAGTACGTGTGGTATCGACACTTACCCAAGAAGCACCGATAAAACTAATTAACGCTATGCCAATGACTAAGCTATAAAGCTGTGTTCTTAAACTTATTCCTGTTTTAACTGTAACAGTCATATTTATTACTTCCCTGCGAAATTATTATTTTTTATATTGTTGTAAGCGATTAAATGATTAGTTAACGGTGGCGAATGTTTGCATTTCACCCCCTTCAATGCGCTGTACTAAGTTGTTCCAAGCGGAAACTCCCCGGCTGTTTTTTACTTTTCGACCCAAGCCTTTTGCTTTAGCCATCCATAAACCTTGCGCATTAAAGCTGTAAATAGGTTTTAAGTCTCGTCTTTTGCTTGCTAGTAACACCTTAGGGTTAAAGTTATCTAAAACGAAAGGTACATCCTTTGGGTTTTCAAAATAAATTAATACCATATGCGGTTGGTTTACGGTTAGCTGACGAACATACATTAAGCGCAATTTATTTTCGTCTACGCCTAAAGAGGTCAAGCTAAAATACTTTGCAATAGCAAAATCTTCACAATCACCTTTACCACGCCCAATGGTTTCAACCGGCGAAGCCCAGTAATCTTTTTTCCCCCAGAGAAGAAGATCATCTTGGTAAGTAATACTTTTATTAAAAAAATGATTTACTTTGTTAATTTTTGACCAATCACTATCAGACTGATTATCAATCATTAAATCACGCCATTTTTCAGCACGGACCTTTGCTTTATCACCGTAAGTAGCGGTGAGTTTCTGATAAAATGAATCCGAGAAAAAATCATCTAATTGACTAGAAGAGGGACAAGCAAACATGATTAACAATAACCATAATAGGGTGTTAACGTTTTTCAAAACACTCCTTAGTTTGCTCGTAAATTATTAAGTGATTTAACCGTTGGAAAGCATTAAATAATGTTCATGATTATAAAATAATATAGCCATATAAAAACCATTAAATCGTCAGGTTGTTTAAGTGGTTAGATAGTCCATTAGTCCCGGATAACAAATTATACAGGGATATTGCATATTTATCCAAATGAGAATATAGCCCAATGACAAATTCATTTTTACTACCGTTAGATGATTTGATCGATTGTTATACTTTTTTAATTGGCCATACCTTAGCCTATTAGCGATGAAATAGGGAAATAAGAATTGCTATTATATACAGCGTAAGTATAATCTTTTTTTTGATTTAAGGGACTAGTCAGAAACTCTCAGATGATACGGAAATTTAATAAAATCTTCATAATTATTCGTTACTATCCCCTTAACACTGATTTTTAATAATGTTGTAGATAATAGGATATATATGGAAATTAAAAAAGCTGTTCTCCCCGTTGCTGGTCTCGGTACTAGAATGTTGCCTGCCACCAAAGCTATCCCCAAAGAAATGCTCCCTATTGTAGATATTCCGCTTATTCAATATGTTGTCAGCGAGGCTGTTGCAGCAGGCATAAATGAAATTGTCTTAGTCACTCACAGCAGTAAAAATGCAATAGAAAACCACTTCGATAAAAGCTTTGAACTTGAAGCAACGCTTGAATCAAGGGTTAAACGTAGTTTACTGGAAGAAATCCGCGCCATTATTCCAAGAGGCGTTACGGTTATTACTGTGCGTCAAGCGCAACCGTTAGGATTAGGTCATGCCATATTAACGGCTCGGCCAATAATAGGTGACAACCCTTTCGCGGTATTATTGCCTGATGTAATAGTCGACAAATATCAAAGTGATCACCGCAGTGACAATTTAGCGCAAATGATCAAACGTTTTGAAACAACTCAGCATAGCCAAATAATGGTAGAGCCTGTTCCCTATGAGAAAGTGAATCAATACGGTGTGGTTGATGTAAATGGCGTAATAATAGCCCCCGGAGACAGTGTTAAAATTACCGATATGGTAGAAAAACCAGCCATTGATGAAGCACCGAGTAATTTAGCCATTACGGGCCGTTACGTATTATCAAACAAAATCTGGGATTTACTTGAGTTCACGCCCCCCGGCGCTGGAGGCGAAATTCAATTAACGGATGCACTTCATCAATTAAAAATACTAGAAACGGTAG
Source organism: Colwellia sp. (assembly GCA_022969215.1). GTDB lineage: Bacteria > Pseudomonadota > Gammaproteobacteria > Enterobacterales > Alteromonadaceae > Colwellia. Next base: position 17,179 of record JALJPA010000008.1, read on the forward strand.
ACGCTTATCACATAAAAGGTAAGTCGCATGACTGTGGTTCAAAACTCGGTTACATGTTAGCAAACGTAGAATACGGCATGCAGTGTGGAAAATTAGGGCAAGACTTTAAAGCCGCATTATACGAGATGTTAGCCCTTGACGACGCAAAACAAATAAGTGAAAAAGCCATAGACTCAATTTTGCAATCATAACTCAAGGTTAAACTTCAGCCTTCTTATTTCAGGTAGGGGCTTGCCTCGACAAAAAAACTGAAGCTCGCAGCGAGAAAAGTATTTGTAAAAAGGCGTTTTAATCTCGAACAACAATACAATAATTTTAAACCAACGTACGGCAAAACGCTCAAACTGGTTATTTAAAAGGTAAACGGAATAATGAAAGTTACATTTTATGGAATAGGATATGTTGGTTTAGTACAAGCTGCTGTTTTAGCTGATGCTGGCCACGATGTTTGCTGTGTAGACATAGATGAAAACAAAATAGAAAATCTTAAAAATGGCATTATTCCAATATATGAACCTGGTTTAACAAATTTAGTAGAGCAGAACTATTCAGAAGGTCGTTTGCACTTCACTACCGATGCTGAATTTGGTGTTAACTTTGGTGAATTACAATTTATAGCTGTAGGCACCCCGCCAGATGAAGACGGCTCTGCTGATTTAAAGTACGTTTTGAAAGTTGCTGAAACTATTGCAACTCATATGACTTCAAATAAAGTCATTATCAATAAATCAACGGTTCCTGTAGGAACAGCAGATAAAGTATCTGAAAAGGTTATTTTTACTCTGAATAACTTAGGTAAAGAAGGTTTAGAGTTTTCAGTCATATCAAATCCAGAATTTTTAAAAGAAGGCTCTGCCGTAGCAGATTGTAAACGCCCTGATCGTATTATTATCGGTACAGACTCTGCTGATGGGGAAGAATTGATGCGTGAACTTTATGCGCCGTTTAATCGTAATCATGACAAAATTATAATCATGGACATTAAAAGTGCCGAGCTAACTAAGTATGCAGCTAACTGTATGTTAGCTACAAAAATTAGTTTCATGAACGAAATGGCGAATATCGCTGAACGTGTTGGTGCTGACATTGAAAATGTCCGTCACGGCATAGGCTCAGACCCACGTATAGGTTATCAGTTTATCTACCCAGGTTGTGGTTACGGTGGTTCATGTTTCCCTAAAGATGTACAGGCACTCGTTAGAATTGCCGATGGTATTGGTTACGAGTCACAAATACTCAAAGCGGTTGAAGCAGTCAATTACTCACAAAAAAATAAACTATTTGAATACATAACTAAGCATTTTGGTGAAAATTTAGAAGGAAAAACCTTTGCCTTGTGGGGATTATCATTTAAACCTAACACCGATGACATGCGTGAAGCCTCAAGCCGTGTGTTAATGGAAGCTTTGTGGGGGGCCGGCGCTAAAGTACAAGCCTACGATCCAGAAGCAATGGAAGAAACACAACGTATTTACGGTAACCGTGAAGGTTTATCTTTAATGGGTACTAAAGAAGGCGCATTAAAAGAAGCGGATGCTTTGGTTATTTGTACTGAATGGCAAAACTTTAGAGCACCAGATTTTGATTTAATCAAGTCTAGTTTAAAAGAACCGGTAGTATTTGACGGACGCAACATGTTTGAACCTGAAAGAATGAATAAAAAAGGTTTTGACTACTATTGTATCGGCCGTGGCCTATCTGTTATCGGCAACAAGAGTGAAAATAACTAATGAAATATTTAGTAACAGGCGCAGCAGGTTTTATTGGCAATTTTGTTTCAGAGCGTTTATGTGATGAAGGGCATGAAGTTATTGGATTGGATAATCTAAATGACTACTACGATCCTAACCTAAAGTTAGCGCGATTAGAGCGTCTTGATAAATTTGATAATTTTACCTTTGTTAAGCTCGACTTAGCCGATCGAGAAGGCATGGAAACATTGTTTTCTGAGCAACAGTTTGACCGTGTTATACATCTAGCAGCACAAGCGGGTGTTCGTTACTCTATTGAAAATCCGATGGCCTATATAGATTCTAATATTGTTGGTTTCGCGACTATTTTAGAAGGCTGTCGTCACAATAAAGTACAGCACTTGGTATACGCATCATCTAGTTCGGTATATGGCATGAATGAAAAAATGCCATTTTCAACGGAAGATGCGGTCGACCATCCCGTTTCTTTATATGCAGCGACTAAAAAATCAAATGAATTAATGGCGCATAGCTATAGTCACTTATATGACTTACCAACAACGGGCTTACGCTTTTTCACTGTTTATGGTCCATGGGGACGTCCAGATATGGCTCCGTACCTATTTACTGATGCTATATTGAATGACCGTGAAATTAAAGTGTTTAACCACGGAAAAATGAAACGTGATTTCACTTATATTGATGACATTGTTGAAGGCATTATCCGTATTCAAGATGTAGTGCCACTGCGTAATTCAGAAAACTCAAATACCTCGCCATCTTCAAGCAAAGCACCTTATAAAGTGTTTAATATCGGTAATAACGAGCCGATTGCATTGATGAGCTTTATTGAAGCAATTGAAAAGGCGGCAGGTAAAGAAGCTAAAAAGAACTACTTGCCTATGCAAGCTGGTGATGTTCCTGCCACGTTTGCAGATATTGATAGTTTGAAAGAAGAAGTCGGCTTTAAGCCAGATACTAATATTGAATATGGTATGCAGAAATTTGTCGATTGGTTCAAGTCTTACCACTAATCTTTACAGAAAGTTTTAGTTGTTTAGAGGTGTTAATTGAAAGGTTTATATGAGGCGAGGGTGCAGAAATAGTTTTCTCTGTATTAGTTTCACCAATTGATGATGTCACACGTAATGAAATTGAAGTAACTTTATTAGATCTTATAAATGAGAGTTATTCATTGGAAAGTGTAGTAAAAGTTCATCGTATAGGGCGATAAATCCCTTCTTTCTCTCTTTTTTCTTTAACTATTAACAACTGGTGAGATCAATAAAACCAGATTATGTATTGAGTTTTTAACTAGAGCGAATAATTTTAATGTATTTGGAAATTTATTATTTAGTTATAAAGCCATTATCACTGAACGTAGTAATACTACTGCTCGGTTAAAAGGCCGCTTTCACCAAATAAAAAAGGAATCTTAAAATTAAACTCAGACCTTCCGCTTAGCGCTCAATACGAGCAAAATAGTTTGAAATGTGCAGAGCAATATTCGCCTTAAAGTTTTTACAAAAACTTTAAACTAATCGTAAATAAGGCAGTATAGAATGAAAGAAATTGGTATAAATCCTATTTTAATGTTTAAAAAAACAGCTAAGTTGTTATTGAGCCTCTTAGGTGCAAACTTAAGAATAAAACTCAGAGGTAGGCTCTCGCTAGGTTACACTCCAAACTTAGACAAACCGAAAACTTTTAATGAAAAAATTAATTATCGGAAGTTACAATCTATCGATCCTTTAATGGTTACGTGTTCAGATAAATATGCTGTTAGAAGCTATGTCGAAAAGATTGTTGGTTCTAAGTACTTAATACCATTACTTTACATAGGTGATTCAATAACAGAACATGATATTGAACAGTTTGAATGTGACGCAGTTGTAAAAACTACACATGACTCAGGCAATGTGTTTTTTATAAATAAAAAGTCAATCTATTCTAATAAAACAGTAATAAGAGAATTAACTAAATCTTTAAAATATGATTTTGGTAAGTTTAATGATGAGCCTTGGTATAGTGATATTGCACGCAAGGTTCTCGCAGAGAAGATGCTTTATACGGCAAGTGGTGATGTACCTAGCGATTTTAAATTTCATATATTTAATGATATTGAAAAAGAATCCCAGGAAGTGATCCTTCAAGTTGACTATGGAAGATTTACCGAGCACACGAGAACCTTTTATAATGAGAATGGTGATATTTTACCAATAACAAACAAGTATAAAAATAACTTTAAAAAATTACAAAATATAAAAAACTTTCCGTTAATGATTAAGATTGCTAAACAACTTTCAAAAGAATTTAGTTATGTACGTGTTGATTTATATAATGTCGATGGTGTTATTTATTTTGGCGAGTTAACGTTTGCCCATGAAGCTGGCTTTGGTAAATTTGATGCTTACAATACAGATGTTGATTGGGGGAATAAGTGGGGGAGTTTAGAATGACTGCTGTAAATTTAAAGAAAAAAGGGCTTTTTATAATTAACTCACTTGAAGGGGGGGGAGCAGAAAAAGTTTTTTTAAATTTAGTGCGTCTAATAAGCCTAGATGATACTAAAGCGTATAACATTGAAGTCGTATTGTTAGATATTAAACATGAAGCTTATATTTTACCCTCGGATATAAAAGTACATCGTTTAAGTAAGAATAAAATTTTTGGTTTTTGTAAGTTGTTTTGTTTAATTTTAAAATTAAAACCAGATTTCACGCTAAGTTTTCTTACACGTTCAAATTTCATAAGTGTTTTTTATAGCATTGTATTCAATTATGTAACTTTTATTAGTGAAAGGTCTAATACGAAAAATAGGATCAGAGGAAATTGTAAATTTTTAAAAAAATTTATAATTAAATTTATTTATTCAAAAGCAACTAAAATAATTTGTTGCTCGGTTGGTGTTGAGCGAGGCTTAATTAACTATCTCAAAATTAACAATGAAATATTAACAACTATAAATAACCCATACAATATAAAAAAGCTAGAGCAACTTGCGTCAGTTCATTATGAGCTAGGTGAAAAATATATAGTTGGAATCGGCCGCTTAACTAAAACAAAAGGCTTTGTAGATCTTATTTCAGCATTCTCTAAATTAGATACTTGTATAAGACTCAAAATATTAGGCGATGGGCCAGAAATTAAAAATCTACTAAAGCTTACCTTACAGCTAGGGATTTCTGAAAGGGTTGATTTTTTAGGTTTTGTTGATAACCCTTACACTATAGTAAAAAACTCTGAATTCTATGTTTTATCTTCCTATACCGAAGGGTTCCCAAATACCTTAGTAGAGGCTATGGCATTAGCTAAACCAGTAATTTCAACTAATTGTCCGGATGGTCCAAATGAAATTTTAGATTATGACGTTGATATAAAGGAAGGAAGTGTAGTGAAAGCTAACTATGGTTTAATCATAAATACTGGAGATATAAATGCAATGCATAGCGCAATGAATATGCTTATTTTAGACAAGAATCTATATGCTCATTATGAGAAAAAAAGCCTTGAAAGAGCTAGTTGTTATTCAGAAGATATATTCTACAGTAAATTTAAAAATATCATCGAAAGTAAAATAAAGTGCCCAGATGTGGCTCCAAAGTAATAGATACCCATAGATAGACCACAGCAATATTTTTGTTCTATATTCCGAATTAGAGGGATTTCTCAACGCTTTAGTTGAAGCGCTTTGTTTTGGATAAGCTGCTTTATCAATCTGTAGACTTATAGAGCATGTGAATGAAAAACTTGCCCGTATCAATTGATGTCAATTCTGAGGATGAGTTGTTGGTTAACATAAAGGATGTGGTCGCTCTATCAAATGGTCTAATGACTATAGAAACTGATCTTCCGCTAAAACTCAATATGAGCAAAGTAGTTTAAAATGTGCAGAGCAATATTCGCCTGAACATTTTTATAAAAACTTTAAATTAATCGCAAATAAGACCGTATAAAATGAAATTAATTAGACAGATTCTTGGATCAGAAAAGTGTTATTGGAGTTGTATTTATGGATAAAATAGATTTTGCCTTTATTGGTGGACGAGGAATATATTCGAACTACGGTGGTGTTGAAAATGCAACGAGAGAAATTACGCTTGAGCTAGCAAAAAAAAACCTCAATATTGCAGTGTATGGCGTTGAAGGAGAAAATGAAAATACTATTAAACTTCCATTAAACCTTAGAGATATCTGTTGCCCTTCATGGATTTATAAAAAGTTAGGTCAGCATGGGCTGATTTTATATTGTGTTTTACATGCACTGTTTATCAGTCGACCAAAAGTTGTTTATGTATTTGCTTCAGGTCCTTGTGCTTTCACTCCGTTACTTCGTGTTGGTGGACTTAAAGTAGTGACAAGTCTTCGTGCTATTGATAGCGCTCGTGATAAGTGGGGGAAGATCAGTCGTAATATCCTAAGGTTTGGTGAATACTGTTCTTGGCGATTTTCCAACAGCTTCACTGTTAATAGTAAAGAAATGTTAGCCTACTATCATGAAAGTCGTAATGATGTTGTTTTTATACCAAATGGCTCGAAAGTTGAAAAGAGTGAATTTAACCAGATGCCTGAAGAAATCGGAGAGCAAGAGTTCTTTCTATTTGCAGCGCGTTTTGATCCTGTTAAAAGGTTACATCTTCTTCTCGATGCATATTCTCAACTTGATTCTGATAATATGCCATTGCTTGTTATTGCGGGTGGCAATGCAAAAGATCATGCATATGAAGCCAGACTTAAATCTTTCGAAAGTAATAAAGTCATCTTCTTGGGCCATTTATCACAAACACAATTGGCACCCCTTATGAATAACTGTAGAGCATTCATTTTACCTTCAATACTTGAAGGTATGTCTAATAGTTTATTATCGGCTATGGTCACAGGAAAGCCTGTATTGGCGGCAGATATCCCAGCTAACAGTGACGTTTTAGAAAATAAAGATGCAATATATGCAGCTGATAATGTTTCAGAAATGGTTTCCGGTCTAAAGCGTTTGGCTGAAGATGATGTGTTTTGTGAAAAATTAGGTAAGTCTTTACAGAAAAGAGCATTAGAAAATTATACTTGGCATGCTACTGCCAATCAATTTTATCGAGAAGGTGAAAAATTACTGTAGATTTTGCTGTTATTGCGATAACTAGCTGATTCTAGTTAATATTTCAGTAAAGCTTTACTCGTGTTTTCAATTAGGTTATCTATTAAATGTGGAATGTTTTAGTCTTTTTTGTTGGTTTTACTTTATTAAAAAAATTAATATCTTCGATTAAAAAGTTGAAATGTAATCAAGCTTTCTTTTTAGCTTTTGTTATTTGGTTACGTTTTTTTCTATCGGCTTATCATGAGTTTACTTTCCCTCCATTGATTGCAGGAATGTCAATTAATGCCCTTGCATCGATATTAGTAATTGCGGCTTCTTTTTTTGTTATCCCAACACACCTTTGGCAGATAAAAAAATTACTGCCACTCTATTTCTTTATCTTATGCATAATTATTAGTGCGGCACTTAGTGGACAGTTTATACAAAGCATAGCAGTGATAACAAAATGGCTATATTTTATCGTTATCGCACTACTGACTTATCAGGTTATGAAACGCCATGGAGAAACTGTAACTCTTAATTTACTATTAATACCCTTTAGTTTTCCGATAATTTTGCAGGTTTTATCTATTTTAATGGGGTATGCAAAACAAACGGAAGCAGATGGCTCGGCTAGTTTTATTGGTGGATATAACCATGAGGCAGTTTTTTCTATTGTCATTTTAACTTTTTTGTTTTTAGTTGTTCTTTTAAATCGTAAGTATATAAAGTTTCAACCTTTTGTTGTCGCATTTGCAATATTTTGTTTACTAATGGCAAATTATAGAACCGCATTACTTGGAGCCATCCCGATACTTTTAACTTTTTATTGGGGCTATACCATCAATTCCGTTATTAAGGCGCACCGTTCTTTTATAGTCATTTTTATGGTGTTTATTACCTTTTGTTTTGTAGCAATTGTTTTACCTATAATGAGTGAACGCTTTGCAGATATAGCCATAGTTATAGAAAACGCAGATGAATTATTTAAAGCTGCTCGTTATTATACGGATGAAGAGCAGGATCTTTTTTCAGCTAGAGTGTATATATGGAGTCAATATTTAACTGAATTTTTCAATGCTTCTGGTCAAGTTTGGATGACAGGTTTCGGGCCTGATTTTTGGAAAAATAGCCATAGTTTATATGCTCATAATACCTTCGTTTCTTATTTATATGAATTCGGCTTTATAGGGTTTTTTTTCTTTCTTTGGTTATTATCCAAACCAGTAATAACATTACTTAAGGTCACTGCTGACTCTACCAGAAATCGCTTGCTTTCTGCTCATATTGGTTTTTTTATTATAAATAATGCCACTATGCCATTATGGCAAATTGAGGGGGTTATCTTTTACGGTATTTTAACTGGTTATACATGGTTCTATTGTTCTCATCAACAAGTTGTCTCGGCTCAAAAGCCGGTGTATTAATCCTGAATTTTTATTAAATATTTATAGGTTTATTTAAGTGATTACGTCTAAAAAAAAATATTTGGAATATTTACAACTCGATAAAGAGGCGTTAGGTATTTCTGGCATTAAAGATTATTTATTTCACGATATTTGGCATTTTCAGAAAGCATTAAGGAAAGCTGAATATTGGCATAATTGTTCAACAGGTAAAGTTAGTAAATTAATTTCTTTTTATTATCGTCATGTTTTAAGAAAAAAAGGACGGAAATTAGGTTTTTCTATCCCAGTAAATACCTTTGGACCTGGTTTATCGATAGCCCATGCGGGCACTATTGTGATTAATTCGCATAGTCGAATTGGCGCAAACTGTAGAATACACGTCTGTGTAAATATAGGGGCATCGGCGGGCAACTCGGAAGAAGCCCCCACTATTGGTGATGATTGTTATATCGGGCCAGGAGTGAAAGTGTATGGCGCTATTCTTATTGGTGATAATACAGGCATAGGCGCTAATGCAGTGGTTAACAGATCGTTTCCTGAAGAAAGTCAAACTATTGCTGGAATCCCTGCCCTGAAAATATCAGCACGAGGCCCTTTGCAGTTTAGGAACGTTTCAGTGCAAGGTACTTTAAAAAAACAGATAGTGAAAAATTTATGAGTTTAATTAAACAAATTTCTTCTTCTTCCGCTCATCGGTTAATACAGGTTATATCTTCAGTTATTCTAGTGTTGGTTATGATGAAAATGTGGAGTAAAGCTGAGTATGGGGTATATGCATATTATATATCACTAGCTACTATCCTCATGGCACTTGCTGAATTTGGAACACCTAATGTATTTAGAAGACAGTATTCACAAGCAAAAGATAGTTCTTTGATTGAAGTATTTTCAAATATATTTGTTTTGAGATTATTTTTTATTATTCCTATAGCAGCGTTTTTTTTATATCTTGCTTGGCATTTTAATTCATGGTTTTTTTTATGTTATAGCGTTATTTCATTATTAATTATTTTTAGGCTAAATGAATATAGCCTTGAGGTGCAATTCAAAAATGGTGTAATAGCTAAAACTAAAAGCCTAGGTTACATTTTAGGACTTATAACTAAGGTGATATTGCTTTTGTCAGGGGCTAATCTAGAATATATCGCCCTAGTAACTTTATTCGAACATTGTGTTTTTATTGTCGTTTTTATGCTTAATGCGCAGGTTAGTTTTTCATTCAAGGTCATATCTTTAGCCAAAATCAAGTCATTATTTTTTATCTCGCTAGCTTTAGCCGCTTCATTTATGGTAACTGTGCTAGGTGGGAAAATATACACACTGATAGTGTTTAACGTTTTAGGGGCAAACCAAACCGGTGTATTTGCATTTTCTGCTCGACTGATTGAAATTTTGTTGGTACCTACCCAAGTTTTTCTTGTGGTTTTATTACCGTTATTAATGAAGGTGAAAGAAAGTAAAAGTTTTAATGAGCTATATAGCGATGCTGTTTGTATCGGTTTTTATGCCTATCTCGTTTTATTAGCTGTCTTTGTTTATGTGCAATTCCCCTTGTTAACCTTATTAATTGATGATGCTGATGAGATCAGTAATTTTGTTGCTATCTATTCTATCACTGTTCCACTAATGGTTTTAAATGCATTTTCGAACGTATTTTATACAGCAAAAGGGGCTAATAAACTTATTCTAATTAAATCAGTAGTGTTTTTAATACTAGCTCTATTATTAGGCTCTTACCTGATCAGTATGCTAGGGCTGACAGGGATAATATATTCGACATTATGCTCTTATGTTTTAGTTGATATATTATTTTACTTTTCTTTTGCGGTAGCCAAGGAAGAGTTGTTATTGAGGATGCGATGTATAGTCAAAGTATTCGAAATAAAAAAGGTTTTGAATAGATTAATTTCGGTGAAGGTAGGAAACTAAAATGGAAGAGAAAAAAAGAATAAGATTACATGAGCTTGATGCTTTACGCGGGTTAGCTGCTATAGCTGTGGTGTTATTTCATTATTTTTATCGTTATAACGAAATCTATAGTCATGAAAACCTTTTGATAGACTGGGCTCAGTGGGGTGAGCACGGTGTTCAATTGTTTTTTATCATCAGTGGTTTTGTAATATATTGGACCTTAAATAGAGTGGCTCAACCAATGGATTTTATAGTCTCAAGGTTTTCACGGTTATATCCAGTTTTTTGGGCCGCACTATTGTTAACATTTCTTACTGTATTGATCTTTGGCCTTCCTGGTCGTGAAGTAACTGTTTGGGAAGCGATCGTTAATTTAATAATGGTACATGAGTATTTACGAATACCTCATGTTGATGGGGTTTATTGGACATTAACGGTTGAAATCACTTTTTACTTTTATGTTTTTATCTTATATTTTTTCAAACAGTTAAAGCATGTTGAAGTGTGGTTATTACCAGCAATCATCGTAGGGGTCTTAAAGGGGGTCGGAGTAGATGTTCCGAATGAATTATCAAAAATATTGATAGCTGACCATATGGCCTTTTTTGTTGCGGGAATTTGTTTTTATAAGATTCAATATGAAGTTTTTTCAAAATTAACCGTTGGGATTTTGATTTTCTCCTTAACTTCATCGATAGCAATTTTTTCAGGAACATTATTTGTCTTTTTTGTTGCAATGTATTTGGTGTTCTATTTAGCTATATCTTCTCGCTTGAAATTTTTAACTTTTAGACCGTTTCTATTTTTTGGAAGTATTTCATATGCATGGTATTTAGTACATCAAAACATTGGATATATAATTATAAACGGATTTTATAACAACGGTTTACCTCCTATTTTGGGGGTTGGTGTGGCAGTCATCACTTCTATTTTTCTTGCGTATTTATTAACAATTCTAGTTGAAAAGCCATCAATGATTTTTATCAGAAACTTCTACAGCTCAATAAAAGCTAGGAGAGAACAAGTTGTTTTATAAATAAAGGGGATTACTCTTACTCTAATTTTAAGTGGTCTTCTTGATTATAAATCATTAGATTAACAGGAAAGATCATATTGGAAATATTAAAGTTAGCGTTCACATTGTTTAATAAACAGTACGTCATTAAACATGATCTATGTTTCAGGTTAGAGTATGACTATTAATATTTTCAGTGTTAGTTTTTTTGTGAAAATGATGTTATTTACTGGTTTCTTTACTTTGCAATCTTGTCTAATTGTCCCTTCAAACTACCTTATGGTGATTCCGGATAAAATAAGCAAAATGAAGTCAAATACGATTACATGGTCTGATTTTAAAAAAAAAGCATATAAGGGAAATATCTCCGGGTCGTATATCTTTTCATCAGGGGTATACGATATAAATGATCCTGTGATTTTAAACGGCGAAGAATA
>JALJPA010000008.1:28725-48346 GCA_022969215.1 Colwellia sp.
ACTTATTGCAAATGAAGCTGCCATATTCGAAGGACATTTTGACTATGGCAACCATAGTATACAAGTTGATGGTTTTGTACTTAAGCGTGGAAATATAGATTTTCATAATTTTAGTTTCAAGAATGTTAATAGCTGTATAAGAGCTTATAAAAACACTGAACTACACAATGTTAGAATAAATGGTTTAATTGCCACTGATACTCATAGTTGTATTTTGCTAGAACGCGGTAAAAACCTTGATGTTAATCACTGGGCAATTAGTAATATAGATATTCAAGGGTATTATCGAGTTGCTATTCGTTTGGCTGGTGCAACTACCCGAAATATTAGTATTAATAATTTTTTAATCAATGGGGTTTCTAGCGACTCTAACCCCAGTCACTGTTTTAAAGGCGGAGTGCAAATATACGAGGCAGCTCACCATATTACTCTTCAACATGGCAGAGTGATTAATAATGTTGGTGACTGTGGATCTAGCTACCAACAAGGGGATGGTATAGAAGCTGACGATAGACAAGGTCTACCCCATCATTTAACTTTTAATGATCTTGTTGTTGAAAATAGTGGGGATGCAAACTTTGACCTAAAAGCTGACTTTGTCACTATGAATAATATAATATCATTAACTCAAAGTAATACACGTTTTGCTTATAAATTTTGGTCTTACGATCGTTACCTTTGCACTAGGTGTAGTGCTTATGGGAATTATTCTTACCTAATTACACTGAACTCAGCTGTAGGGACTTTCTTTGATTTTGAACCTATTTTTGATATAGCTAATGGGCAATATATTGAAGAAAGGATGTATTTACCTATGAAAACCATTGAGCATAAAGTGCCTATATTAGTTCTTAAATAAGTTGATTTTTTCCACTTCTTAATAATTAGAATAGAGAATTAATAGAAAGGCAAAATCACAACAAACACCCATTACCATACTCTGATTTCTTCAGGGCTGTATCCATGCTTATGGACTTATATGGATATAACCAAAATTGGAGAGTCACATCTAATGTCATAAGTTTTTTTTATAAATTATATTTCTTCTTTTTAATAAGCTTTACTATGGAGGCTTTTTTATATGTTGGTATTTAAATGTGAAAGGGTATCCATCGAGCATTCATACCTATGCTATTTTATTGGATTCAGTTATATTTTTTATAGTTATCATCACGAGTATAGTTTGTAAGGTGATAAATCAATTATTAAAAATGCCTTCACTTACCTAGCACCTGATATTAATGCTTTCCTAATCAGTCGTACATGATTTTTGCTATAGGCCATTTAGCTATCTTGGCAGCAATAAAATATCGCCCTATTCTATTTATAAATTATTTTGCGAAAACAATCCAGACACAAATGGCTTAAAATTTTGTATATTCACTTGTTGAAATTTCATGTTTATCACAAGCGTATTTATCAAAAAAATAAATCGATAAGGTCCTTAAAAGCATTTTCATATAATTAATTCTTATATTTTTAATGCTTTTAATGCTTTTAATTCTGTATAATACGCAAAACAGTTTTCATCAATGACTGATGGAAATGCAGTCTTCAAATATTAGGGAAAATATATGCTCCCCCGAGCTCTTTTTAGTGATAGTTTCAGTACTAATTCTTTTGGTACTAAACTTATAGATATTCTGATTTTATCCACTAGTTTAATTTTAGCAGCTTACTTCTACGGTATAACATTATCACGAGAATATTTAATTGTACTTCTAGTGGTATTAGTAAGTTTTTCCTATGTTGCTGAAGGATTAAACCTATATCGCTCTTGGCGTGCAGGTAAGCTAAGAGAGATGGTACTTACCGCATGGCTAAGTCTAGTGCTATCATTTACTGGTCTCTTTATTTTCTCCTTTGCTTTTAAAGTATCAGAACAGTTATCACGTATTACCATTATGCTTTGGTTTGTACTGGCCTTTACCTTGTTATTTTTATGGCGGGTATCTTTACGTTCTTACAAAAAACATAAGCGTAAGTTGGGCTTGAGCAGTAAAAAAGTCGCTATCATTGGCGCTACTCAGTCAGGCATTAAAATTATGCAGCAAATTAATCTACATGATGAGTTAGGTTATGACAATGTTGGTTTTTTTGAAGACAGAGCACCCGATAGACTCACGGGATTAAACCTTAACGATATCGTTGGCTCTATAGACACGGCTGTAAATAAAGCGCGTGCTGGTGAAATTGATGTTTTATTTATTGCGCTACCCATAGCGGCTGAAAAACGTATTGCTGAGATACTCTCTTATTTAGGTGATACCACGGTCGATGTTCATTTAGTTCCTGATTTTCTTCTATCCAATTTAATGCATTCACGTATCGACCATGTAGGCGAAATAGATACGCTAAGTGTTTTTGAGTCACCTTACCTGGGCATTCGACGTTTAATTAAACGCAGTGAAGATGTAATTATCGGCTCGTTAATTTTATGTGCTATTTTACCGGTACTTATGGTTATAGCGGTTGTTATTAAATTAACGTCTAAGGGGCCTGTATTATTTAAGCAAGATCGTTATGGCTTATCAGGGCAAAAAATAAAAGTATGGAAATTTCGTTCAATGTCGGTGATGGAAAATAGCGACAAGGTTGTTCAAGCAACAAAAAATGATATCCGCATTACCCCCTTTGGTGGTTTTTTGCGCAGAACAAGTTTAGATGAACTGCCGCAGTTTTTTAATGTGCTAAGTGGCTCTATGTCTATAGTGGGGCCAAGACCTCATGCGGTATCTCATAATGAAGAATACCGTAAAAAAGTAGAGTTTTATATGTTGCGCCATAAAGTTAAGCCGGGCATTACCGGTTGGGCGCAAATTAATGGTTGGCGTGGGGAAACGGATACCTTAGAAAAAATGGAAAAAAGAGTTGAGTTTGACCTGCAATATATTAAAAACTGGTCTGTTTGGCTTGATATTAAAATAATAACATTAACGGTTTTTAAAGGCTTTGTATCAAAAAATGCCTATTAAAGTACTTGTTAACCTACTTTAACGACAAAGCAGAAATTCAATTTAAGGGAATAGAAAATGAGTATGAAAATGAAGTTATTATTAAGTGCTACTGCCATCGCATTTAGTAGTTCAGTTATTGCCGTAGAGCCTGAGGTCTATATAACAGATTCTGGTATCTCGATTGTACCTATTATTAATACTGGTTATAAATACGACAATAATATTTTCAGTCAAGCAAGTGAAACCACAGGAAGTGGCATATTCACCCTTGCACCTGCAGTAAAGTTCTTACTTGATGATGGCATCAATAATTACCAGCTAGATTTTGGTTTAGAATCAGGCACCTTTCTTGATAGCTCTGCTGATAATTATGTAATCGGTAATTTAGGTTTTACCAGTCATTTAGAGCCCAGTTCACGCTCTCGATTTGACCTAGAACTTGAGGCCAATAAAGACGTTGAACCACGCGGTACAGGGTTAACTGAAGGCTTAGGTGATAGTGTTGACGAGCCATTATTATACAATGAGCAGTTAGCCAAATTAAGTTACGAATATGGTAGTTTGGCGTCAAGCGGCCGTATTGCCGTTATGGGGCGTTATTATAATAAAAATTACACTAACTTTACCGGTATAACAGAACGCCGTAGTTTTAATCAGTCTACATTAGGTTCTACCTTCTTTTATACCACCAATGCCAGTACCGATGCTTTTATTGAAATAAAAGCTGGACCTATTAAGTACGATGTCGCTGAAACTATTTCACGTGATTCTGATATGTTAAGCGCATTAGTAGGCATTAAGTGGGAAGCAACCGCGTTAACCTCTGGCAGCTTTAAAATCGGTCAAGAGCAAAAGAATTTTTCAGATACGAGACGTGAGGATTTTAAAGGGGTGAGTTGGGAAGGCAATGTTGATTGGCAGCCATTAACTTATACCACATTAACATTGGAAACATCTCGAGCAGCTAAAGATCCTGATGGACAAGGCGATTACATTAGTGAAAGTATTTACGGTGCAAACTGGAAGCATGAATGGAATGAGAAAGTTACTACTACTCTGAATTATAGCTATATACGTGAAGAGTATACGGGGTTTGAACGACTAGATAAAAGTAATAATTTTTATGTCGATGTTAATTATGCATTTAAACGCTGGGTTGATGTAGCGTTATTCATTGAATATACCGATCAAAACTCTACCCGTGAAAATATTGTATATGATAAAAATGTCATTGGCTTAGACTTTACTTTTTCTTTATAGAGACCTTTGAACCTTATGTTTTATATTAAACCATTCTGCTTTTCTATATTTGTTTTTTTATTTATGTCACCTATATCACATGCCCAAGAGTCTTATATTTTAGGCGCAGGCGATAAGATATCTATTAAAGTCTTTGGTCAAGACGACTTAAGTATTGAAAGTTTTTTAGGTAACAGTGGTAGTGTCAACTACCCGTTTTTAGGTGATGTGAAGGTAGTAGGTTTGTCGATCAAACAAGTCGAGTTATTTATTACTCAAGGCTTAAAGGGGGATTACTTAGTTAACCCTAATGTCTATGTACAGGTCATTGAATATAGACCGTTTTATATACATGGTGAAGTAAAAAAGCCGGGTGGTTATCCGTATCAACCAGGTATGACCATTAACCAAGCGGTAGCCCTTGCGGGGGGGTTAACTGACCGCGCGGATACAGACAAAATCGCCTTATATAGGGAAGCAGAAAAAAAGCTTAGACAGCATGCTACTCTTCAGCATAATGTGAGTGCGGGCGATACCATTACCATAGAACAAAGGTTTTTTTAATGACAAATAGCACTATGACTAACGAAATTCCACTTTCTGCTAGTGATAACCCTCAAACTATAACTAATCCTGTAAGCTTTCATTCTGTTAGTAATCAACCAACCGAAGAAGTTATTGATTTACGCCACTATTTTTTAGTCTTTAAAAAATACCTTTGGCGTATTGCTTCTTTAGCTATTGTAGTCACATTATTAACGGCTGTAATTGTATTAAATATAACGCCTGTTTATCGCTCTACCGCGACTTTATTGATAGAGTCTCAACAAAACAAAGCTGTATCGTTTGCAAAAGTTTACGGGTTAGACTCCAATCGTAAGGAATATTATCTTACGCAATTTGAAATTTTAAAATCAAGAACCATTACTCAAACGGTGATAGAAAAACTAAACTTAAAAGACCATCCTGACTTTATTGCTAAGCCTTCAGTTGTTCGAGCTTTTATTAATGAGGTTAAACAATCGCTACCTTTTATTCCAAAAAAGAAAGCGGTAATGTTATCTCTTATAGAGCAAGAACAAATGGAATTACAGGCGTTAGTCAGTGTTTTTACTGAACGTTTAACCATAAAGCCAGTACAAACAACGCAACTGGTGCATATTTCTTTTGAAAGCAGTGACCCTAAACTTGCAGCCTTAGTGGCAAACACTGTTGGTGAAGTTTATATTGAACAGCACTTGATAGGTAAAATGGGCATAACAAAAAAAGCTTCAGGGTGGTTAACTACACGTTTAACTGATTTACGTCTTAGGTTAGATGAGTCTGAATATAAGTTACAACAATATTTAGAAAGTGAAAACCTGATTGATATTTCGGGTGTATTGGGCTTAGTTTCAAAAGAGTTGGAGCAAACCTCGGTTCAGTTAGTGGTTGCAAGAAATGAAAAAAATAAATTAGAGAGTATTATACGTGTTATTGATGAATATGGTCGTGATAACTTGGAAGTACTGCAGTCTATACCTGATATAACTTCACACCGAGCTATACAAGATATTAAAAGGACATTAGTAAAGTCAGAGCTTAAATTATCAGATGTAGCAGGTGTCTATGGGCCTAAACACCCAAAGCTTATTGCGGCCAAAGCTGAGTTGACTTCAGTTCAACAGAACCTTTCACTTCAGGTTCAACGTTTAGTTAAAGGTGTTCAAAAAGAGTTAAATACCAGTAAACGGAATGTGCAAGCGCTTGACGTAGAGTTGATTCGTATTAAAAAAGTGTACCGTGAAATAACAGCGAAAGAATACGAATATAGAAAGCTGTCACGTGAAGTTGAAACTAACCGTAATATTTATGATACCTTTTTCTCTCGCGCTAAAGAAACTGAAGTTACCAGTGATTTTAATTCAGCCGTCGCTCGTTTTACCGACCGTGCTTATAAAACAATCAACCCGATAAAACCGAATAAACCCTTATTGGTTATTCTAGCTTTTATTGCCACTTTTGGCTTAGGTCTTGTTATTGCGTTTATACTGGATGCTTTAAATGATACCCTTAAAACAGCAAGTGATATTGAAAATAAATTATCACAACGTATGTTAGGTTTATTACCGCTAGTGGCATTGAAGAAAAATGTTGCCTTAAAGGTGCATTACTTTTTTGACGAGGGTGCAGATAAATTCTCCGAATCGGTACGTACGTTACGCACTAGTTTTGTGTTAACACAGTTAGATAAGGCGTCTAAAGTTGTTGAAATAACGTCGACCGTACCAGGTGAAGGGAAAACAACAACGGCAACCAATTTGGCTTTTTCGTTAGCACAAGTTGAAAAAACGATTTTGATTGATGCAGATATGCGTAAGCCGAGTATTTGTAAGCGGTTTAATATACCGCTTTATCATCCGGGTCTGAGCAATTTAATTACCGGTACCGAGCAGTTTGCAGATTGTATTTATCAAGATGAAAAATCAGGATTAACTATTATGCCTTGTGGACAGATCCCCTCTAACCCACTTGAATTGTTATTATCACCTAAATTTGCGGTTATATTAACGCACCTTAAAAAATCTTATGACCGTATTATTATTGATACACCGCCAGTACAAGCAGTCAGCGACTCTTTAGTTATTGCTCAGCAATCTGACGCAGTAATATATGTTGTTAAAAGTGATGATACCCGTATTGGTGCTGTTCAAGACGGCATAGGGCGATTAGTTAACCTAAACGCCAATATTGCCGGTGTAGTGTTAAATAAAGTTGATATCAAAAAAATGGCTTCGAGCGATAATTATCATGGCTATTACAATGATTATACTTATGGCAAAGAACAAGAAAGTTAAGTCTTTGTCGTAGTCGGTAAAAAACTTATATGGCGATAGCGTTTTTTATGAAATTCAATATTAATCAGCCGTACCAATGGCAAATGGATAATTAATAGATGATAGATATTCATTGCCATATTTTACCTGGTATTGATGATGGCGCTAAAGATATGGTTGAGGCACTTGCCTTAATTAACTTAGCCGTTGAAGATGGTGTAACACGTATTGTTGTTACGCCACATTTGCATTTTGGACGATTTAATAATTACTTACCCGTGATAGAGTCGTCTTTTTTAGCTTTGCAGGAAGAAGTTACTAAGGCAAAAATTCAAGTTGAATTAGCTTATGCCGCGGAAGTACGGTTAGATTCTGAGATACTCTCCTTACTTGCTAGTAAGCAACTACCATTATACGGCAGCTATAATAATCAACAGTTTATGCTCCTTGAGTTTCCTCATAGCCATATCCCCGCCGGCAGCGAACTTTTAGTTAAACATTTACTTAAACAAAATATTACTCCCATTATTGCCCATCCCGAGCGTAATCGTGATTTATTAAAGTCACCCGATAAAATTAAGCCCTTTGTACGTTTAGGCTGTTGGTTTCAAGTCACAGCAAGCTCAATTACCGGCCATTTTGGCGAAGACTGTCAAGCGCTGGCCTTAACCTATATTGAACAAGGGGTTATTCAAATTATTGCAAGTGATGCTCATAACCTAAAACGTAGACCCCCTCTATTAAGTAAAGCTAGAAGTAAAGTGTCCGCACTATTTGGCGAAGAGCAAGCGCAACAATTGTTTCACGATAATGCTTATAACATTACCGCTAGTTTGTTTGAACGTTAGGTTAATAACTAAGTTAGCGGCAAGGTTAATGTCCAAATAATAGTCAGGTCAAATTTATAGGACTCAATATGAGTATTTCATCACCATCGTTACATTATAAGTTTAATAATAAACTAATAGATTACATTGCTTTAGCTTTATTATTACTGCTGACCTTGTATTGTTTGTCATCGAGCTTTAACCGAGGTGTGGCTAATGCTTGGTATTTTAATGCTGAGTTCTCATTAAATGACTGGGCCAAGCAAAATACCATAAAAGATAAAGTCGAGTACCAACAGACATTAACCTCGATTACAAAAGCACAGTCGTTAGACCCTATGCATCCGCATTACGCTCATATGGTCGGACGGATTATGCATTGGGGTGTTGATATGGGCTTTGAAGATAAAGGCAAATTAGCAGAGATCAATCAATGGTATTTATTAGCTACACAGTTAAGACCGCTATGGCCAGATCCATGGGTTGATTTATTGCAATTGAATAATGTCTTGCATGGTTATAATGACGAGACTAAATATTATTTGAATCAGGCTCTCGCTACCGGGCCCTATATCGATCTAGTGACCATAGGCACTATACAAGTGTGGTTGTTAAATTGGTCGGTCTTATCGGGTAAAGAGAGGACATTGCTGTTTAAGCAATTTTCTGTAGCAACTAAGCAATATAAAACACTAAATCAAGTATTTAAGTTTGCAAAGAGTATAAACAGAGAAAAACTGTTATGTAGTCAGCTAAAATTTAATCCTCAATATTCAAAGCAAAAAGACTCACATTTATACAGACGATATTGCGTAAAGTAACCTGTCATTCCCTCCTAACCCAACCGCCGTCATTCCCGAAGTTTCTGATCGGTCGTAGCATGGATGCTACTTATTAGAGAATGCAGACGGTACAGGAAGTACCTTATTAGATAATGCAGACGTGGCATGGATGCCACTTATTAGAGAATGCAGGATGCACATTCTCCTGAATCCATTGTTTGTTAGCTGGTTGGATTGACCTAACAATGAATTTAGCTTAAAACATCGGCTAACGATTTCATAATTATCAATCTTCAGAAACAAAAAAAGCACCAATGATTGTCATTGGTGCTTTCTATCATTACTGCTTATTAATAAGCAGTAATGAAGTTTATTTCTTAAATCGACGTAATCCTAAACCAATCAGACCTAATGCGAAAATAGCAAGTGTTGAAGGCTCAGGTATCGCGGACAAGCTGAAATTTACATAATAGCCTGCTGCAGGATCCACACCTGGACCATTATTCCATTGCACCTTTAATTGTGAATCATTAGCATATAAACTATTCCAGTCGACATCGCTAATGGTAAATGAAAAATCCATTACGTAATCAAATGAGCTATTACCACTTGGGCCGACAACACTGGTAACGCCAGCTGTGTTATAGCTAAATTGCCCAAAAGAGGTGTCATCGATTACAAACTCAATGAACTCACTCGAATTCGTTCCATAGTCACCTCGGACATTAACGGTGAAAACTAAGTTTGTATAGTCTTCAAAGCCACTTACATCAAATACTTCAGAGTAGCTTTGACCTGAGCTATTAACTTCTGTTGAATCAGATAGAATCAAGCCCGCATTGGCAGAATTAACTAAGCAGCTAATAGATAAGATTAAACCTGTTAGAGCAGTGTTTAAAAATTTTAATTTCATTTGTTATTCCTATTCAATCCCTTGTCAAAAACTCGGTCAGTTTGCCAAAAAGATAATTTATTGTTCGTATCGTTATATAAGCAAAAAGCGAGCCAACTAAATAATAACTAGTATTTTCAGCAGTATAAGAAATGTGGTTATTGCAATAATATTTACGTGTAAAATAACCTGACACAATCGGCTCGTCAACCAGTTGAGTTTGTTAGATATAACCGACCAGTATGATTTTTTGACTTGTTCACTATAAAAATAGACTAAAGAGGGTACATTGCAATAATAACTTTAGATAGGTTAGTAGAATACCCCGGCTTAAACTACGTAAAATAGCCCTTTTCAGTCGTGAAATGGATGAAGTTTTTTATAAAAAGGTTTCTTTAAACCAATCCCATATACCCAGGGAAAATCCAGGGAATAGGTCGATGCCCAGCGCGGATTTCACCAGATAAAGCACTAATAAGCCAAGAGTCGCCGAAAACATTATAAATAGGCTCGATATAATGGCTGTGATAGCAAGAGACATACGTCTTTCTTGCCGGCTTAATTCTCTGTAGTTCCTACCTGCAAGCAATACATAATAATATCGCCATTGGTAAAAGGGCAGTTTAAATGTGCCTCTAAAATCTACTTTATGTTTTCCCCAACCACGTGAGCCTACAGCCGTTAATAAATGGGTTAACTGCTCATCGGTAAAACTGTTGGCAACGTCTTCAGGCATTCTTGATAACAGTTTTATAATCGCCGGCTGTTCAGATATTTTTTGTTCGTTCGCATTCAATTGCATATATTCCATATAGCTTTGAGCTTCTAGCTCAATAGGGTATGTTTTTTCAGACCTTTTCGCTACTATTCATCATTCTATTTTGACTTATTCTTGTCACTATTTCATTGGCTGAGTCTGAACTTCTATAAAATAAAACTACTGGCCTTTCATTAAAACTGTCAACTTATATTAAGGTGGGACATATACAAAGTAATAGCCTTGCCAGTAACACCTATACTGGTTGATATTGGTAAAGTTGAAAGATATTTTTAATTATCTGTAATTTTTTCTTATAAAAACCTGTCAATTTAGTAACAAGTAAAATAATCAATGAAATTCTTCAAGGGACAAGGACTCAGCATGGCATCAATAAGTAGGCCTTATTTAGTTAGAGCATCACTATTAGCAGGCTTTGCCATTTTTATGGGCTTGGCATTATCCTTTGTGGTTTATCAATCAACAGAGAATGTTAAAAGTAACGCGATAGATTTGGTTAGTCACCGTATCCCTATTTTGACCAGTATTAATGAACTAATAGCAGATTTGAGTGAGCAAGAGCGGGTTATTTATGAATATTATCGCTCACAAGACGATGACACCTTCCGTCAGTCATCTACAGCAGTTATGAACACCTTTGATATGCATTTAGCGGTTATATTATCGCAAGATCGCTTTTCCAGTGAAGCGGCTGTCATTGTTAAAGGCCAGAAAAATATTGTTGTTTTATTTGAACAATTTTATCAAGCTATGCAAGTTAATGAAGATAATTGGGATGAAATGCGCGCTATTTTATCGCAAGTATCAAAGGTAAGGCGGCAACTACTACCAACACTTAAATATATTGAACAGGAAACCAAGCAAACGGTAGAGGAGGGTCATCAAGCTACGTTAGCGCAAATGGCTATATCACGCTGGTTAGTTATTATTTATGGTGTGGCGATTTTGCTTATTGCTGGGGTTATTTCTTGGTATATGCGCCAGTACATGCTCACCCAAGCAAAAAATACCCGCTTAGCGCTGTTCTCTCATCGCAGCCCCAACCCCATCTTAAGTGTTAATAATTTAGGCGAAGTTGTCTTCGCTAACCCCGCTTGTGAAAAATTACTGCTTTGTGTGGGCTATAAAGCTAATGAAGTCGACTATTTGCTACCCAGTAATTTCTTATCCTTAAGGCAGCTGCTGAGTTCACAACAAGAACATAACATGGTTGTTGAGCAAGTACTTAACGATCATATCTTACAGATTAGTGTCTATTGGCATGAAGAGATTGATGCTTATGATATTCACATTAAAGATGTTACTGAACGAAAACTAGCAGAAGAGCAAGTGCATCATCTAGCGTTTTATAACCAAGGAACAAATTTACCTAACCAATATAAATTTAATCGCGATATTGATAACGCTATTGAAGCAGGAGAAAATTTTTCTATTGGTATTTTTTCTATTCGTGCTTTTG
Source organism: Colwellia sp. (assembly GCA_022969215.1). Lineage (GTDB taxonomy): Bacteria > Pseudomonadota > Gammaproteobacteria > Enterobacterales > Alteromonadaceae > Colwellia. The sequence goes on from JALJPA010000008.1 coordinate 40,476, forward strand.
ATGAAAAAGTGAGTACCTTAGGTTTAGAGTCAACGGAAGCATTAGTTAAAGCCTTAGCTAAAAATATTTCACAGGCATTACCCGTAGGTGTTTATTTTTATCAAACTAATGATAGTCAATTTGGTTTGCTGTGCAGTAAGAGTAATAATTCATTAGCGCTGCAAAAACTCACGAAAGTGGTTAGTGATGTGGCCGAGCAGCCATTGCTAACTCATTGCGGTGAGTTCTTTGTTGAATTGGATTTCGGCTATGGTTGTTATCCTACTCATGGTGAAGATCGTAACTTTTTGATTAAGAGTGCCCATAGTGCTTTAGCTGTAGCTAGCGAAGATGAACATAATAATTTTTGCTTGTATGAACCTTCATTTTCAGAAAATCGCCAACATAATATTGAATTGATAAATAAACTTCGCCATGCGGTTGCTAAAAAAGAGCTGTTTTTAGTCTTTCAGCCACAACTTGATATTCAGAGCAATCGCGTCACGGGTATTGAGACATTGGTTCGTTGGCGGCACGGCGGTGAGATTATTTCACCGGTAGATTTTATCCCGCTAGCTGAGCAATCAGGACTAATCATTCCCATTGGGCAGTGGATATTAGAGCAAGCTTGCCTGTTTGCTAAGCGCTTAGTTGATTTAGGTTATATCGACATTGTTGTTGCGGTGAATGTATCGCCCCGTCAATTTACTCATCCACAGTTTTGCCACACAGTGCAAAGTACTCTTGAAAATGTGCAATTACCGGCACAAAACCTTGAATTAGAAATTACTGAGGGGGTTTTTATGCACAATGAAGAAAATACCCTAGCAGTGCTGCAACAGCTTAAATCGACTGGCTTGCATTTATCTATTGATGACTTTGGTACGGGTTATTCATCGCTTTCTTATTTAAAGCGTTTTCCTATTGATAAGTTGAAGATTGACCAGTCATTTATTCGTGACTGTCATCAAAATGATGAAGATAAAGCGATCATTAAAACCATTGTTTCGTTAGGGAGAAGCTTAAACCTATCTTTAATTGCCGAAGGCGTAGAAGAGCAGAGCCATGTTGATTTTTTACGTGGTTTAGGTTGTGATGAAATTCAAGGTTACTGGTTTAGTAAACCCGTGTTAGCTGAGCAGTTGATTAGCTTACTTGCGGAGAAGGGCGGTGATATAAAGGTTGAACCAGCACCTTTAACTTATTTACCGGCAAACTAAGCACAGACAAATTAATACCGTCAATACATTAATACCGTCAAAAAATAGCATTAATACTGTAGACACGCCTCTATAGTATTAATGTCATTATTGAGTTAGTCGTTGAGCGAGAGCTTAAGCTAAAGTGCTATTAAGCGAGTGTCCGACGAAATAATTCCACAGACATACCGTAAACTCTTAGGGCAAGTTGAGGATCATAGCGTTCGCCTTCATCACGCATAAACGCATGCGAGGCATTAAACTCATGCCATGAGAACGTATTACCCGAAGCCAGTAAATTCTGATGAATCATCATACGGCCAGCATCTGGAATATGTGGGTCTTGTTTCCCCCAAATCATTAGTAGCTCTGCTTTAATGTCTTTAGTGCGCGTTAGTGTGTCATTACCCTTATTACTCGGTAAGTCGCCTGAATGAATATCAGTGGCATACAAACAAGCAGCAGCTAAAATATTCTCATTTAATGCTGCGCGATAGGCAAGGTGGCCACCAATGCAAACGCCCATGGTACCTATGTTGCCAGTGCAATATTCTTGCTGTTGTACAAAGTCCACTAAGGCTTGGCTATCGCTATCGTGATGCTCTAAAGGTTTAGCCCACTTATCTTGATTGCCTTTATCTTTACCGGCATCGTCGTAGCCTAATACTGTGCCAATGGGGTTTAATTCATGAAAAACTTCAGGTACCAGTACCACAAAGCCATGTCCTGCCATTAATGCCGCTGTTCTTGCTATTGGCGCAGTTTGTTGGAATATTTCAGAGTAAAAAATAATAGTTGGGAACTTGCCGGATGCTTGTGGACGATAAACATAGGTACGCATGGTACCTGTTGGCGTTTCTATATCTTGGCTGTGTTGTTGAATGATCATTATTACTTTAATGTCCTTGTGTTTTTAGTGCTAAATTTGTGCTGAACTGACTTTAGTTTACCCCCTGAACACCATGAAAAATAGCGTTAATTAGCTGATTTTGTATATCGAAATATAGAAGTTGAGGGGGAAATCCTAACTTGTAAAGTTTTTACAACGCTTGTGTATTTTAGCTGTATAATAATCAAACGTTACCATAAGGTAATGACATTCAATCATTGATAAACTTTAAAAGGATAAATCATGAGTAAGCAGATAAATGCATTAGCTAAAGCTAAGAGCACAGTAACAAAGAAAAGTGAAACAGAGTTGGGCAGAGGGAAAATTAACGATAACTTTTTAGCGGCGTTAGTAACATCAAAGCTTTATAAGATGCAGGTGGTCAAAGCGAAAAAAGGCAAAGGATCGTATCAGCGTAAAGCTAAAAACTTAAGACGAGAGTCTTATTTAATGGCGGCTTAACAAGTAATTGTTAGCTCTTATTAAATAAGACTTTTCTTTTAACGATTTACTACTCTAATGTTCTTTTAAGCTTTGAGAACTTTGTTTATAAAACCTTAAGCCAATCTTTTGGACTCAAGTAATCAGCTAAACTAGCCTCGGCACTACCTTCTTCGGGCTGATAATTATATTCCCAGCGTGCCAGTGGTGGCATCGACATCAGAATTGATTCCGTTCTACCGCCAGACTGTAAACCAAATAAAGTGCCTCTATCAAACACCAAGTTAAACTCGACATAGCGACCACGGCGGTAAAGCTGAAATTGGCGCTCTGGCTCACCGTAGTTATCATCTTTACGGCGCTGCATAATGGGTACATAAGCATCAATAAAACCTTGACCAACCGCTTTGACATAATCAAAACAAGTGTCAAAATCCCACTGATTTAAATCATCAAAAAATAGTCCGCCAACACCACGTGTCTCATCACGATGTTTTAAATAAAAGTATTCATCACACCACTTTTTATGATCGTTATAAACATTGTCACCAAAAGGCTGACATAAATCGAATGCGGTTTGATGCCAATGCTCTACATCTTCATCTTTCGGGTAAAAAGGCGTTAAATCAAAACCACCGCCAAACCACCAAACAGGCGTTTCACCTTCTTTTTCAGCAATGAAAAAGCGCACGTTAGCGTGTGCTGTTGGAATATTTGGGTTTTTAGGGTGGATAACTAATGAAACACCACAAGCTTGCCAAGTTCTGCCAGCAAGCTCTGGGCGGTGAGCTGTAGCCGAAGGAGGTAGTTTATCCCCTGAAACTACGGAAAAATTTACTCCGCCTTGCTCAACTAGTGTGCCATTGGTCATTACTCGGGTTCTACCACCGCCGCCTTCTTTACGCAGCCAGTTATCTTCAACAAAAGTTCCAGAGCCGTCAGCGGCTTCTAGTGCCTGACAAATTCTATCTTGCAGAGTTTTAAAAAAAGCGATGACTTTCGTTATATCGGTTTCGTTATTAGTTTCGTTTTTAGGTAGGGCTTGATTCGACATTACTTGCTTCTTCATCAATGATTAGTGTGCATAAGGTAAGAATGTGCATTGTAGGTAATGGCTGTCATGGTGTCAAAGCACTATAGCCATTACCATGTTAAGTGCAGGGGGCATTGCCACTATTTATTGAAAATTTCAAAAGCTAAGCGACGGCAACTACTCTACTCAGTTAAGCTACTCCAGTTAAGCCATATCAGTTAAGCCTCACCAGTTAAACTATTCCCGTTAAGTTATCATTCATCTTGTACATTAATGGCGAGAAAGTCTTCTAGCTCAACAAGTAGTTCAGCAAAATTATCTTTTAGTTTAATCGAGAGTGACTCAATATCGACACAGTTATTTTCCTTCACGTCTAGCTCTATTTCAAGAGCACATTGAGCCAATTTTTTCGCTTCAAGGTTAGCACTGGAACCTTTAATTTTATGAGCAATAGCTTCAATTGATTTTATATCTTTGACCGTCATCGCTTGTCTTAACTTATCTATTTCACTGGGGATATCTTCACAATACATAGCGACTATCCGCTCAGCTAGTTGCTGGTTTTGTCCAACCCTTTTATAGAATTCATCTTTCCCCCAAATCTGATGGCTGTTACTTTCCTCTGTTGTGTTACTGGTTACCACTGTCTCGGTTTGTGTGTGGGTTACAGCTTCAAGTTCTTCTATGGGCATATTCAGCGCATTGAGTAGACTATTTTCTAGGGCAATAATATCGACCGGTTTAGTTAAGTAATCATTCATACCAGCATTAATACACTTTTCTCGGTCGCCACTCATAGCATTTGCCGTCATGGCAATAATATATATATCGTTATAATCTCGTTGCGATTTTCTAATGGCTCTAGTTGCGGTATAGCCGTCCATTATCGGCATCTGACAATCCATTAGTACCACATCAAAATAGTCCTTTTCTAAGCAAACTAGTGCTTCTTTGCCATTATTCGCTATTTCAACTTGTGCACCTAAATTTGTTAATAGGGTTTTGGCTACAACTTGGTTGATGGAGTTATCATCTACTAATAATACCCGGGTAGATTTAGGTAAGGGTTTAATGGTTATTTTTTTATTCTTAGTGTTTTCGGGTAATAATCGCTGCTGATTTGTTGGCTCATTACTATTTGCTGCTTGAATTAACGCATGGGCTAAATCTGCAGTAATAACAGGTTTAGGCAGGCTGAAATTAAAGCCTAAGTTGGCAAAGTACTGTGCATCACCAGGTCTAGCTAAGGACGTAAGCATGATGAGTTTTAAATGTTCGAACTGTTTATCGGCTCTTATTATTTGTCCCAACTGCGCGCCATTCATTTCAGGCATTTGCATATCTAAAATGGCAATATCAAAGTTTTTATCGCTGGCCTTGGCAAAGTTTTCGGTCAAGGATGAGAAAGCAGATTTAGCATTATCGGCTTGACTGACATTTGCTCCCCATAACTTAAGCTGGCCAGACAATACTTCCCTATTGGTTTTATTATCATCAACAATTAATATTCGGTAAGCCGATAAGTCTACTTGTGGCAATTCGGCTTTAATGGGATTACAGGGCTCTAATAACAAGGTAAAACTAAAAGTACTGCCTTGACCTTGGGTACTGGTTACTGTGATGTCGCCATTCATTAATTGGCATAATTTTTTTACTATGGCTAAGCCCAAGCCTGTGCCACCGTATTGACGTGTCGTTGAGCTGTCTTCTTGGGTGAAACGTTCAAACATAGAATCTAATTTATTCTGCGCGATACCTATGCCGGTATCGCTAACTGAACAGGAAAACTGCAGATGTTTTTCATTAACAGTCTCAATTTTGGTGCTAATAACCACTTCACCTTGAGTGGTAAACTTAATAGCATTGCTAATTAAATTAGTCAGAATTTGTCTGATCCTATGCGGATCTCCTTTGGTGACCACATGCTTTAATTGAGAAACATCAACGATAAGCTCTAAGTCTTTCTCGTGTGCTATATGCGCCATAGTTGCGCTAAGGTTTGACACTAGCTCAGCTAAACGTATTTCTACTGATTCTATGACTAACTTATCTGCTTCTATTTTAGAGAAATCAAGAATGTCATTAATTATATTTAACAACGAGCCAGCACTAACAGTGGCAAGGTGAGCATGATGGTTTTGTTCATGGGTCATTTCACTTTGTTTTAATAAACTCAACATGCCAATAACACCGTTGAGTGGCGTGCGAATTTCATGACTCATAGTTGCCATAAAGTCAGCTTTAACCTGATTACTGCTAATTAACTCGTTGGCCTTAAGCTCTAACTGTTCGATAGCTAAGCCCATCTCTTCATTGGCAAAATTGACTTGCTCTTGCTTTTCCATCATCTCCACATTGGAATCAGCCAGTTTTTTTGCATCTTTTTTGATACGACTAACAAAGATAAATAGCACTAAGGTGATTAGAACTATCATGGCAAACAAAACGATAAAGGTGGCTTGCAATGAATATTGCGCAGTAAATTGAGCTTTATCAACGGGTAATATTACTTCCATCACACCTCGAACATCACCTAGCTGCCAGTCATTTTTAGGTGTTTGTGCATGGTTGTTATGGCAATCAATACAGCCTTCGCGCATTACATCAGCAATCGCGTAACGTATCGCCATCTGACCGTTGACCTCTTCAAAACGAAAGAAGGCTTGCTCTGGATTTTTGGTTAAACTATCCCAAGCTTGCTGTGAGAAGTCTTGGCTAAAGATGGTTTTATTTTCTTGCTCTCGCCAAGGGAAAGGGTAGCGGCTATATAAAAAGGTTTGAGCACCTGATTGAAACTTACCTATTTCCTTGCCTAACGCCATACTTAAGGTGGCGGGTAAAGGGATGGCATTTTTAATGTTTTTGTAGTCGTGACTTATAGTGATGTTTTGCTTTATAGCGGTTTTCACCACTTCATTGGTATAAAGGGTGCGAAAGGCGGATAAAGCTTCTAAATAGCGCTGTGCATTGAGTTCTGATGTGTGGTTAGTCAGTGATTTCGTGGAGTTAGAGAGAAAAAAATAGGCACTGACTATGCCGGTGACCATTAGCAATACTGCTATGTGTAGGGAAAAACGAATAATGAATTCACTGATCTTAAACCGTAGAGTCGTCGACTTTCCTGGCATATTACCTCGCATGTTACCTAAGTCCATTTAAAATTTTCATCACAGAAGAATAAACGATGCCTTATGTATAGCTTATTATTGCTTTTATCTCACGCTATTTTAAATCATTTAGCTTTGATTTTTTGATAAGATACTATTTGCTTTTTTTAGTTAATTATCAAAAAAAACAATTGATTAAGAATTGATAACGTTTTATGTAGCCATATTTAAGTGGTAGTAGATTGTTTCGCTAGTTTGTCTTTGAGTCGACAAAGTTGCTAAAACCCTACCTTGGGCGCTGCTACTTTAGTTCGTTGTTAATATTGTACAGCCGTTATTTAAAAGTGCCTTGGCGGTTTTTTGGTTTACTGATTTAGGGCTAACTTATGTTGTAAAGCTCGGTGTTTAGCCTGCAACTTGACCATTTACTCCTGTTTGTCAGGTCAAGGGGCGATTTGAGCCATTTTCTAGCGGGTAACAGTATAAAGTTGCGCGCTAATGCGGTAACGTCAGCATATTCAGTACATTCAAGTTAATAAAGGTCAAGTTATGGAACAAGTGATAGCAATGGATGAGTCAATTAATGTTTTCGGTGAAGTACTAGAAGACTGCAGTGGTGAGCCAGTAACCGGATTTTTCCGAGATAATAAATGTAATACTTGTGCACAAGATGTCGGTTCACATACCGTTTGTATTGAAGCCAGTCAGTCATTTCTTGAGTTTTCACGTTTTAAAGGTAATGACTTGTCAACACCAGTACCCGAAGTTGACTTTAAAGGTATTAAAGCCGGTGATACTTGGTGCCTGTGTGCAGCACGCTGGTTAGAGGCTTATGAAAATGATAGAGCGCCACGAGTACATTTACGAAAAACTCATATTAAAGCTCTGGAAATAGTGCCTATTGAGTTATTAAAAAAATATGCCTTGGATTTAAGCTAACACAAGTAAACGCGAGCACTTAGTAAAGTAGCCTAGAAAAAATCACCTTTGAAGAGAATAAAAAGAATGAACAAAATGAATGAGTTTTATCCGGAAATATCGCCATTTAATGACTTATTACTCGATGTAGATGGTCAACATCAAATTTATATTGAGCAATGTGGTAACCCTGAAGGTCAGCCCGTGCTTTTTATTCATGGCGGTCCAGGTGGTGGCTGTTCAATCAATGACAGACGTTTTTTCGATCCAGAGCAATATCATATAATTTTATTTGATCAACGTGG
>JALJPA010000080.1 GCA_022969215.1 Colwellia sp.
ACCATTTTCCTTGGCTATGGCGGTAGCTTCAGATAACGACATACCTTCTTCAAGCTTGCCAAATATATAAGATAAAGAGCCTGATAACACCCCTTCAAAACGTTGTAATTGATCGCCTGCTTTGATTAAATTTTGCAAAGTATCAATAACAGGTAAACCAGCGCCTACCGTTGTTTCGTATAAGAAACGGCGATTAGTTTGTTGCGCGGTAGTACGTAGCTTTTGGTAATATTCCCAAGAATCTGTATTGGACTTTTTATTGGGTGTGACCACATGAAAACCTTCCGCTAAATAATCGACATAGCTCATTGCTAGGGCTTCATTAGAGGTTGAGTCAACAAATACCGGATTGATTAAATGATTATCACGGACAAAGGCTTTTAGGTTGTCAACATTAACAGGTAATACTTGCTCTGCCTGAGCAACAACGTCCTGCCAGTTATTTAAATCAATACCTTCTTTGTCAAAAACCATGCCTTTGGAGTTAGCAATGCCATAAACTTTCAAGACGATATTTTGCTCTTTTAAGCTCGCTTGTTGACGAGAAATTTGCGCGATAAGCTCGCTACCAACAACACCACAGCCAACTAAAAACACATCAATGGTTGGTTTATGAGAAAAGAAGTTTTGATGGCTTACTTTCATCGCATCCATACATTTTCTTTGCTCAACAACAACAGAGATACTACGCTCTGATGAGTCTTGCGCTATGGCAATTACATTAACTCGCGCTTGCGCTAATGAGCTAAAGAATTTAGCTGCTACGCCGCGCTGGTGATGCATACCATCGCCCACCAGTGATACTATGGATAACTCACCCTTTAACGATAAAGGTTCAAGTAAGCCATTTAACAACTCTAATTCAAATTCATCTTGTAAGCTTTGTTTAGCAAGTTCGGCATCACTAGAGTAAATACAAAAGCTAATACAATACTCACTTGACGACTGACTTATTAAGACTAAGGAGATATTCTCTCTACTCATGGTAGCAAAGACACGACTCGCCATGCCAACCATGCCTTTCATACCTGGTCCTGATACATTGACCATAGTCAGGTCATCAAGATTAGAAATCGCTTTAACGCGCTTTTGTTGATCATTTTCACTGGAGATTAAGGTACCTGGTGCGCTTGGGTTACTGGTATTCTTAATTAAACAAGGGATATGATATTGCGCAATTGGGCCTATGGTTTTTGGGTGTAAAACACTGGCACCAAAATATGATAGCTCCATTGCTTCTTGATACGATAAATAATCCAGTAACTTTGCTTCTTTGATATAACGAGGGTCGGCATTATAGACACCATCAACATCCGTCCAAATTTCACAACACTCAGCTTCAGCACAAACGGCTAATACCGCAGCCGAGTAATCAGAGCCATTACGCCCTAATGTCGTTACTTGTGGCATACCACCATTAATGTCAGCATTTACGCCAATAAAGCCAGGCATTAATGCCACCTGGCTCAATTTATTGTATTCACTGGTGAATTTTTCTTTCGATAAAACTAAATCTGCCACGGCGTTCAGTGACGAATTATTGGTATATAAGAATTTTTCCGGTGCTAATAAAGAAACCTGCAAGCCATAAGCTTGTAATACGGCATCAAGTATTGCCACACTTAATCGCTCGCCGGTACTAATAATACGAGCACGAATATGATCAGGGCAATAGGTTAGTAAGGTCGCCCCTTGCATATAACGTGCAAGTTGCTGTTCATAGTTTGTTAAGGCTTGCTTACAGTGCTGGTTATTAAAATTTGTAATACTTGCGGATAAATCGTCAATAATTGTGGTTATTGCACGATTAAAGTGACCTAAATCGGTTACCAGCTTTGCTTCATCGCTAATATTTTCAGCCATGGCAACTAAGTGATTGGTAACACCTTGTGGCGCTGATACAACTACCGCAACTTTTGAAGATTTACTTTTGTCTTTGATAATATCAGCAACTTGACGAAAACGCTCTGCAGACGCTAATGAAGAGCCGCCAAATTTAAGTACACGCATGTTTTTTCCTTGGTAAAGAACAATAAAGAGAAACTCTTTTGTCAGTTTGGCTATTAGCCGTAAATTAACTTTAGAGCTAAAACTCTTCATCGTAAATATAAAAAAGCCCGTAACCTTTTCAGGTCACGGGCTTCGATAAAATTGTTATTTTTTACACGTTAGCCAGCGACCGCCATCCTAATAAGGGTGGTGGTGGTAATAATAATATTGGTATTGTGGCTGTTGCTTATTTTCATAACTCTAAAATGCCTTAAGTGAAGATATCTGTCAATCATTAATAACAATAAATATTAAATAAAACGTTATAATTTATGCATAAAAGCTTACTTTTAACGATTGTTTTGCATAAAATTAAAGCTGACTCTGATATTTATGCTAATTAGTCGCCATGTTAGTGGCACTACAGACTTGATTTCGCCCTTGTGATTTAGCTTGATATAAAGCTAAATCCGCATGAGTTATCAACTCTTCATAACTTGAGGTCTGCTCACTAAGCTGGGCAACACCCAAACTCACTGTTACCTTGATAGCCTGACCATTATATTTTAACTGGGCTGTTGCAATACTATGGCAAATGCGCTGGGCAAGCTCCATCGCGCCAGTTAAGTTTGTTTCAGGTAAAATAATGGCAAACTCTTCTCCACCATAGCGACCAAAGATGTCTTCAACTCTCAGCAAAGAACTAATTAAAGCACTGATTTCAATTAACACCATATCACCACATTGATGACCATAATTATCGTTTAGTAACTTAAAGAGATCTAAATCAAGCATAATCAGCGAAAGGTTCTTGGTATGTCGGCGTGATTTTGCATACTCTTGAACGAGTGATTCTTGCCAATGCCTACGGTTATAAATTTGGGTTAAGCCATCAATGCGACTCATTTGAGCGAGCTCTTCTAAGGTCTTTTGTAACTGACCTTGGTAATGACATACATCGGTGACATCTTCAATTAAAATACAGATGTGTTTATGCTTACATTCAGTTTCTATCGGCAAAAAAGTACAATTTTGTGCCATAAACTCACTGTCTGTGGTAATTGGTCGAGTGTGAGGCAGTTCGAATAAATGATGCCTTTGTTGCCAAGAACAAAAGCTTGGGGTATTAAGCTGTAAAACAGCGCTTAACTTTCGGCTTAACCAACGTTCAGGTAATTCAGGAAAGGCAATAAAGATAGACTGACCAATGATATTAGCGGCATCTTTATCTGTGTGTATTTGCAGAAAACGATTCCAAAGCACAATATTAAATTCAGCATCTAAGACCAAAACACCAGTATTTATCTGATTGGCAATTTGAATATTTATTTGTTTGATTACGGGCTCAGTTAACGCCGATTTACTGGTATTCTTTAGACTAGTCATTGCATTAATATCAAACATTAAAACTCTGCCAATATCCGGTCAAGCACATGTTTAATATTAACTATGGCTGTTTCGGGGATCAATAAGATCATATTGCAATTAAAAGAATAATCAGTAACTTGATAACTTATATTTACTTTTAACGCTAAATCCCAATTAAAGGTCATTTCCTGTAAATGCTCTGATAAACTATTTTGCACACTTGGCAATAATTTAGGAGCATTATACGACATTTGGTTGTCTATTTGCCGAGCAAAGACATTCAAAAAAGTGGTTGTTAAAATAGAGCTAATATCAATTAATTGTTCATCTTTTGATAATTCATCTGGCTCATAACCGAGTAAATCTGCAATTCTACCTGAGTCTTCTTCTTGATAAGAAAGTAGCGCCTCACCCCGTATACCTTCATAACCAAAGAAACCTTGACTGACAACGGCCATGGTATTTTTCTGCTGACTCAAGGTTTGTAATAAGTCTTTAGCACCAATACTTTCTATACTTGGTACTTTCAAATAAACAAAGGTATCAAGATAGCGAGCAAGTTGGTCACTTGCTTGACCCATAGCAATATTGATGATCTCTTGCAGGCAATCTTGCTGATCTTCAGTTAGGTGAAATTCACTCATAAAAGGCCATGCTGTTGTAAGTGGTTGATTAAAACATCAGCTTTTACCGGCTTACGTATAAACTCTTTTGCCCCTAGAGCTTTCACCTTAGCTTGCATTTCCGGTTGAATATCCGCTGAAATAACAAACACACTGCAGTTAAGGTTCAACTTATTTATACCTTGTAACACACCAATACCATCAATACCCGGCATAGTGAGATCAAGAAATAGCACTTCAATGCTATTATCACGCAGAATTGTTAAAGCTTCAGCGCCATTGCTAGCTGTTTGAACTGAGGTTTTCCATTGCTCGGGGAGGCTTCTAAGCACTTGCTTTCTAGCCATATTCGAATCATCACAAATAAGTACAGACGGACTCATACAAGAAAGGACCTTAAATATTATTATTTTATTAAGGATAATTTACCCTAAAAAAAAGCAATTGTTAATCAACAATTGCTTTTTTTTGTATTATCAAGGTTATAGCTTATTTATCAGGGTAAATTAGTGGGATAAATCTGTAGATATAATACCTATGCAGTGACTAATAAAAAGAAGAGCCAATAAAATTAAGTACCAGTAAAACTAAGGGTTAATAGGCTTCACTGGTAAATTTAGCTGCATTAGAATCAATTTAAGAATTAAACGCCAACAAAGAATGATGCACAAGCGAGAGAGAGTATTGCTGAACTACTATAAACAGTAATAATTTTGATACTATGTAAATTAATTTTCATCACAATGCCTTTTCAAACTTGAATTAAAAGAGGATAAATAGTTAGTAAAGTGATTATAATTCAAGAGCACTGGGGAAAGTGTAGTTAATGGTTGGCGCTTTGTCTAAATCTGTTATTAAGATAATGAATATTGAGGCATTATGTATTATCTAGCTAGGATTTAGCCAATATAATTGAGATTGATGATTACTAAGCCATTGCTTGGCTTTTTGATAATCAGGAGAGTGTTGTTCAACCAATTGCCAAAAACTTTTAGAATGATTGAGGAATTCTAAATGACACAGTTCATGAGTAATAACATAATCAATAACAAACAGCGGTGTCATCATTAAAAAATAATTAAAGCTTACTTCACCTCGATTATTACAACTGCCCCAACGAGCTCGATATTGGCGAATATTTACTTTTTTAGCCGTTAAAGACGTTTGCTCGCTTATTACTTCAAGGCGCTCAATAATAAGATTTTCCGCTTGCTGCTTAAAATAACCTTCTAACTGTTTTTTCACTTGTTTAGTTATTGCTAGATCGCCTGCTAGTTTAGCATTGACTCTATTACTAATAACAACATTAAGTTGTCTGGGTGCAGACTGTTGTATGCTTAAAAAATCCGTATCAGTTGCTAATTTATCACCAAAGACAACCCTCGCTTGTTTTGCTGTACTTATATTAAGGCTCACTTGTTCGCCTAAAAAGAGCAAATTTGCGCCTTGGCTAAAATCACAAAACTTAGCAACGCTTTGCTGCTCAACTAACTTTGCTTGCAACCAAGCTGATTTTTCTTGAATAAAAGTATCAATGAAAGCTGCTTTAACATGATGGGGTGCACGTACAGTCACTCGACCATGCTTAACTTGTAAGCTAAGTGTCTTTCTACGTTTACTGCGGATAAGCTGATATTCATGCATAGAAAACTAGCCACTACACCTAATCATTGATTAACTTGCTGCACTTAACTTTGCTGCAGCTGTTTTAGCTTTGCTTTTTTTACTTTAGCTGTAGGCTTTTGTTCTTCATTTTCAACAACTTCAACTATAGGTGCAGTAATTACTTTTTCAGTTGGTTTTTTGGCCGTAGTTTTTGTCGGCTTTTTAGCCAACAGTGCCACGAGTACATCTTCTCTGTGTTGCGCTAAATAAATGCTTAACTCTTCATTAGCACTATCACTTAAGGCTACCGGAGATTGAGAGAAAACTTGGCTTAAGTTATCAGCCATATCCAACATTTTGTCATATTCATCTGCTGATTTCTTATCCATAAATGTTTTTGCCTCTACCCCGTTTCTAATCACTACAAACCGACTTTCAACTGCCATTAGTTTTCCCCATTCCTACATTTGAGCTCAATTAGCGCTCGCTAGATCGTTATGAACTTAATACCAAAGGCATTAAATTAACTTATTTCCCGATAATTTTAGCTACAATAACACAGTACAAACGAAAGCTGTATATAAAAACAGTGTACAAAAACAGTTAAAAGGTTATTTAAACAGCACTAATGCTACTAAATATTTATAGGCTTAGTCAATTACCGCAAGATCAATTACCTCTACAGCAAGTTTCGTATGTCAAATTATCACCAAATGTAAATATTAATTTCAGCTTAATACCAAGTTAAATATTGAATAAACAAGCAATCAATCACTTAGCAAAAATCTAGCATTAAACAATTGATTTTTACTTACATCCTCTGGGTGGATGGTTACAACTTTTAACTAAAAACAGGCCACTATTATGGTGTGCCTTGCATAACTAGGTGCATAAAACACTAACGAATTATAAAAACACTTTGGAGAATTACCATGACTACGATTAAAAAAACTTTAGTTGCTCTTGCTGCCTCTTTACCCCTGATAGCTATCAGCTTACCTAGCCAAGCAGCAATGGACCCCTATTTAGAAAATGCATTAATTGATGTTTGTAAAGCCGCTAAGAGCAATAGTATTTTAAAACTTAATAGCACCACAAAAGGATATCGTCTAAAAAATAAAACCGTGGCATTAAAATTAGTCTGTAATGGTCAAGATGTGATTAGCTTTGCTGAAAGTTATGGCGCAGATAAAACCGCAGCTAGACTACAACGAAGTATTGGTAGTGTGAGTATTACCGATGTAGCTGTATTATCAAAAGTTAAAGTAACGTTTTAAGATGACTGCTAAATAAGAACGCTCAACAGGATATTCTTGAGCGTTCATATTTACTGCTAATGTGATAACTACTCGCCAAATACTTTCTCAAACCAAGAGCGCTGATCGACTTTCTCTTGTAAACACTGCTTAGAAGTAATTATTCCTGCTCGCACAGCAGGATAAACCACTGTATTAGCACATTCCTCGGTCACAGCATGACCCGTTTTTTGCTCAAATAAAGTGATAACTATGCCTTCAGGTTTTTCTGTAATCTTATTTACCACACCTTGCTTTTTCATAAAATTTGCGAATAACGTTAGTGCACCGCTACTGCCTGTTAACCCTGTTGGTGCGTTATTATCTTTTCCTAGCCAAGTAGTGACTAGATGGCTGTTGTCATAGCCAACAAACCAACTATCACGCAAGGCATTACTGGTACCCGTTTTACCCGCTACCTTATGATTATTCAAGCGCCAAGTCAGTGACTTAGCCGTGCCCGTTTGCGTCACTTGGGCAAGCGCATAATCAAGTAAATAGGCGGTATTGGTAGATAAACGCTGCTCGCTTAGTTGCTGCTGTTGCCATAACGTCTCATTTTTGGCAGACAGTATTTTGGTGATGGTATGACTTTTTTGCGAATAACCTTTACCAGCAATGGTTAAATACAATTGATTAACTTCCAAAGGTGACATGTTAATTGCGCCTAATAATACTGACGGGCGCATTTGCAGTTTATGCTGAAAGCCTAAAGCTTTAATGGTATCGGCAACACTATCTAAACCTAAGCTCATACCAAGGTTAATCGTTGGTATATTCAGCGAGTATACCAAGCCTTCAATTAACGAAACTTGTCCTCGATATTTACCATCATAATTCTTTGGCTGCCACTTTTTACCTGAGCCACTTTTTAAGGTTATCGCCTTATCATCAAGGATAGAGGCAAAATTATATTGTTGGAATCGCTCTAATGCCGCAGCATAAATCGCCGGTTTAATTAAAGAGCCGATATGGCGCTTAGCGTTAACTGCTCGATTAAAGCCCGCATAACCACTTTCCCTACCGCCAACCAGTGCTCTAATTTCGCCACTAGCAATATCGGTAACCACCATGGCTATCTCTAAACCACTTTGTTTATATTGTCGTTCTAGTCGTGGTAATTGTTCGGCAACACTTTGCTCTAATAGTTGCTGACTGCGATGTGAAAATCCGGTAAAAACTTTAATACCTGATTTTTGAGTAAAACTTGAAAGGTGTCGATTAAGTTCTGCGTTAACAAGTTGCAAATAAGCAGGATAATTTTTTTTAGCTAAACGCCTATGCGGCCTAATAGATAAAGCAGATTCCGCAGCTTGTTCAAAGTCGGCTAGTGATAATAAGTGCTGCTCAAACATAAGCCTGAGCACTAGGTCTCGCCTTGCTATCGCACGTTTAGGATGGCGCCATGGATCGTAGTAACTTGGTCCCTTGACTTGCGCTATCAATAAAGCCATTTGAGCATTACTTAATTGATTAATTGATTTGCCAAAATAAAACTGCGCGGCCAAGCCAAAGCCATACACACCATTGGCATAGTTTTGACCCAAATAGACTTCATTAATGTAGGCTTCTAGCAGTTGGTCTTTGCTGTACCTATATTCTAAAATTAGCGCCATCAATGCTTCTTTAATCTTTCGAGAAAATGTTCGCTCTCGACTAAGAAACATATTCTTTGCCAACTGTTGCGTTAAGGTACTACCGCCTTGTACAGTACGTCCGGCTCGAATATTGTTAATTAGTGCGCGAAAAATTCCTACGGGTGAAATACCATTGTGGTGATAAAAATCACGATCTTCAATGATTAATAAGGTATCAATTAGCTGACTAGGAAGCTCTTCAAGGGAAACCAGTACGCGGTCTTCTTTATTATCGGGCACTAAACGCGCTAGTAACTGCGGCTCTAATATTAGCTCCGCTACAGGTTGTTCATCGACACTTAAAGCAACCACAATATCACTGACAACTTCAATACTTAATTGCTGCGCATGACTTGCGCCATCAGAAAAATCAAATGGACGTTGAAAAATGGCTAAACGCTTTTTCGATAAAGCAAACTGCCCAGACCGAGTAACATATCTAACTTTTTTATAGCCATTAAGGATCAGTGACTCTGCTATTTCGTATAGATTAGCACGCTCATCTAGTTGTAATTTCTGCAGTTGACCATACACTTGCACTGGCACATGCCAACGCTGCCCTTCAAAAGTTTGTCTGATCTTAGCATCAAGGTAAATTGAATAAATCCCTAGGGCAAAAATGAGCGCAATCATTAACTTACCTAAAGTGATTGCAATTCGAGCTAAAAGAGAGCTTTTTTTAACTGTTGCGGCGCTGCGTTTCTTTACTTTATTTTTTGACATTATTCTTCGATATGCTTATTTATTTAGCTTAGTTATTTCGCCAAGTTAGGTAACTGGATTATTCTTTTATATGGCGTTTAGTTTTATTGGTTGCCTTGGCATTGGCAGGATCATCTGGCCAATAGTGCCTAGGATAACGGCTTTTCATGTCTTTTTGCACTGCTTGATAACTGCCTGACCAAAATTTAACTAAATCTTGTGTTACTTGAATTGGTCGTTGCGCCGGTGAAAGTAACTCTAGTAACAATGGGACCCCCTGCTTTTGTTCATTTACCCCCACTAAAACACCAATATTGGGTGTTTGTGTTAAGCCATAAAGTTCTTGCATAGGCAGTGAGACTTTTGGCGAACGCTCTACATCATAGCTAATGGGACAGTGACGTCCCGTAGGTCCAATATAAACTGTTGGCGCCGCTTGCTTTAATATTTTTTGCTCTTGATAGTTGAGTAAAGATAATAACATTTGTGACAAGTCTAACTTAGCTAGCTGTGCTTTAGATTTTATATCGCCAACAAAAGGAGCAAACCAAGTGGGTAATTCGGCTAACAAACTATTGTCATCGATAGCCGCTAAATTATATTCTGGAAAATAGTTATTTAACCATTGCCAACGTGACTTAAGTGCTAAATCTTTGCCCTGCCAAGGTAAGAAGCTCAAACCTTTTTTTATGACCAGTTGACACCACATTTCACTAATGGCTTCAGTCGTGATCGCTTGTTTTAAAGGCTGATCTGTTAGCACTATTGCCCCTAAGGATGTTTGCTTGCGTGTTATTATCCTACCGCTCTTATTATCAAATTTAGCTATATCTTGCTGTTTGATTTGCTCAGAAAAAACTTCGGTAATTTCTGTCAAGCTCAGTTGGCTAGCTAAACGTACATGCAACTGATTATCACGCTGACTTGCTTGAGCAATAACAATAAAGCTCTCTGTGGCTAAAGCATCTTGCTCATGCACTGATGCCCCTTTACCATTCACGCAAATATAATCGCCATGGCTGCTGCGGGCCATGGCAACTCTTTCAGGATACGCATAAGCCAGCAGTAGACCCGCTTTTGATAATTCCAATGAGTTTGTGCTAAAACGCAAGTGCATATGTTGGGCAAGTCGATTGGCTTGTTGTATCACCCGTATTAACAATGGATTTTTATGACCATTAGCTTTAATAAGTAATTGCAACCGATGAGTTAAATCACAATCGAATTGCGCCTGCTCGCCCTTAAAAATATCTCGTTCTTCGAGTAATGCCGCAATAAAACAAGCCAATAACATTGCTTGCTCACCATGATTCCCTGCCATTAAGATCATATGAGCGAAACGTGGGTGACAAGGTAGATTTGCTACTTTTTCGCCATGTTTGGTCAGTAGGCATTTGCCATCGACAATAGCTAAACTTTGTAACTCTTGCCAAGCCTGGCTCTCTTTAGTTTTACTCGGAAGCTCTAATAAGGGCAATTCTTTTAATGCAGAAACGCCCCACCGCGCCGCTTCAATAAGGGTGGGTAATAAGTCTGCTTGTTGAATATCATTAACACTATGTTGCGGCCTGCGCTCAAAATCATCTTTGCCATATAAGCGGATACAATGCCCAGGCATTAATCGCCCTGCACGCCCAGCTCTTTGTATAGCTGAAGCTTTTGCTATCTGCTTTTGCAACAGCTTATTCATTAAACTAGCACTATCATATATAGCCACTTTTTCAAGGCCACAATCAATAACCAGATCAATGCCATCAATAGTTAACGAAGTTTCCGCGATGTTAGTGGCTAAAACTATTTTCCGCTGACCATCTGCACAGGGCGCAATCGCTTGTTGCTGTTCCTTTAAGCTCTGCTCACCAAATAAAGGGCAAATCTTGGCCCCTTCGCTTTGTTGAGTGCTTAAACGCTCAACTAAAAAACGAATATCTGCGATGCCAGGTAAAAAAACTAATATTGAACCCATGTGGTTAAACATTTTATCTTTGATAATCGCCAACGCATGGTCACGCCAACGCAGCTGGCTCTTAGGTGCTTGGTAACTCACATCTACAGGGAAGCTTCTTCCTTCACTGCTCAGTAGCTTTGCATCAGGCAAAGCTTTGCTTAGGTACTCAGTGTCTAGGGTTGCAGACATCAGTAGTATTTTTAAATCATCGCGCAACTCTGTTTGTACTTCACGGGTAAGGGCAAACGCTAAGTCCCCTTGTAAACTGCGCTCATGAAATTCATCGAAAACGACTAATGCAGTACCTGATAACTCGGCATCTTTTTGAATGATCTGGGTTAATATCCCTTCAGTGACCACTTCAAGACGGGTGCTTTTAGAGGTTTTACTATCATTACGCAATCGATAACCAACCGTTAAACCTACTGTTTCATCGAGTTGCTTTGCTAAAAAAGTGGCAATATTTTTAACCGCTAAACGTCTAGGTTGCAGTAAATATATTTTTTTACCAGCCAAGCTTGGCTGGGTTAATAACCATAAAGGTAAACAAGTTGACTTACCGGCCCCTGGGGGGGCCGATAATATAAGCGTATTTTGCTGTTCAAGGGCTTGGCAAAATTGATTTTTAATTGCTTCTATGGGTAAGGGCATTGGCATAAGTAGACAAATGGACTTAATGAAATTGCCGCCATGATAACAATTTTACCATATTGGTGTAACTCGATAAGTCACTGTTAATTTCGAGTATAAGGACAGACTTCAACACCTAACATGTAAATAGGAACATAGCTGATGAAAAAGATATTCAAGAATATAGTTGGACTTCACATTTCAACCGAACAAAGTATTGTTAACTCCCCGTCATTTTGTATTTTTTAGCTATACTGTATTGAGGTGATATTATTCAGTCCCTTGTGATTATTCTCATCGCTTTGTTGCGTTTATTTATAGAAAGCTAGTTTATGGTTAACAATGAATAGCCATTACATATGATCGAAAATGATAAGTCTTTTTGATAGTTCAAGGAGGTATATTGAAGCTACCAGCTTTCATTTCATTGTTCAGTTCTATGAAGCCTTTTAAACCTCTAGGATTAGTGTGGATTTTTTCCCTCTTTCTTTCTTTGATCGTTAACCCCCTGCAATATTCCAAAGCGGCTCAAAATAAAGCTATTTCCCCTGAACGATACCAAGAGTTAGTGGATAAAATTCACCACAAAGATGTACTTCGTTTGATCGTATCTTTAAACCCCTCTTCTGAACCTATTCTACAATTGCCAAGAAAAAGAATTATTAACGATAATAATTTGCTCAGACAGCGACGCAAAGCTATTACAGATATCCAAAGTAGGGTTAGCGCTAGGATTAAACCTAGTGTATTAAAACGTTTTCGTAATCAGCCTAGTTTAGTGCTCGAAGCTGACAAAGCTTTACTAGAGATAATTCAAAATGATCCAGAAGTTATCAATATTCAGCTTGATCAGCTTTTAAAAATTAATTTAAGCCAGAGCATCCCTATTATAGGCGCCAATAATACTATCAGTGCTGGCTATAATGGCGAAAATGTTGATATCGCTATTTTGGATACAGGGGTTGATATCGGACATGATTTTTTTACAGATAGAGTTATTGCGCAAGCTTGCTTCTCAACAACCAATATTATTTATAATAGTTCAAGCCTCTGCCCTAATGGGGATGATGTACAAGTTGGTTTCGGCTCAGGTATAAACTGTAGCGGAATAAACGGCTGTGATCATGGTACACATGTCGCAGGAATTGCCGCCGGACAAGGCATAAATGTGTCAGGGGTCGCACCAAAAGCTAATATTATCAGTATACAAATATTTTCCCGATTCGATGATCCTAGCTTTTGTGGCTCAGCAAATTGTATTGCTTCATTCACCAGCGATATGGTTATGGCACTTGAATACCTTTATGACAACCATGCCAGCTTTAATCTCGCTGCTGTTAACCTCAGTTTAGGTGGTGAGGCATATACTAGTGCTGCTAGTTGTGATGCCGCCAATAGCGTAACAAAGGCTGCTATTGACGATCTTCGCTCTGTAGGGATAGCTACCGTAGCCTCTAGTGGTAACGAAAGTTTAACTAATGCTATTGGCGCACCAGGCTGTATCTCTAGTGCAATTTCTGTTGGCGCGACTTCTGATAATGATAGCGTAGCATCATTTTCAAATAGTGCGCCTTGGTTAACGTTACTTGCACCAGGTTTTAATATAAATTCTTCGATTCCGAGGGGAGGTTTTACAAATTATAGTGGTACATCCATGGCGGCTCCGCATGTTTCAGGCGCATTAGCAGTATTAAAGCAAGTTCAACCGTCTAGCTCTGTTGATTTACTAGTCACTACGTTAACTGATACTGGCCTTGCCGTAACAGACGATCGCAATAGCATTGTTAAACCGAGAATACAACTAGATGCCGCAGCGCTAGCTTTAGGGGCTAATATTTATTTTGAAGAAATAATTATTGATAACCTTGATACTGATACCTCACAAACTGGCAGCTGGAAGGTATCTGGTGGCGCCAATCCTTGGAATGAGCAATCCTTATATAGTAATTCTAATAGTACTTTTAAGTGGCTACCAAGCTTATCGGTATCCCAAGCCTACTCCGTTTATGCTTGGTGGACATTTCACCAAAATCGTAGTGATTCAGTTCCCTACTCTATTAAACATGATGGCGGGTTAGATACCATTGAAGTCAACCAGCATGATATTAATTTGGCCAGTCAGTGGAGCTTACTTGGTACCTATCAATTTACAGCTGGAGCTAGCCAATATGTAGAGCTATCAAGTGAAAATGGCCAAGCTAGTGCTGATGCGGTGCGATTTGTACCAATAGGGGGGGAGGATAATATAGCTCCTACCCTAGAGATTTTATCACCAACAAATAACGGTAACTTTTTAGTTGGTGAAGAAATTATTTTTACTGGGACAGCAAGTGACTATGAAGATGGTGAACTAAGCCAAATTATACACTGGCATTCGAGCATTGATGGTGATATTGGTGATGGCGCATCCTTGACTCTGTTGAATTTATTGCTTGGAGTTCATACCATTACAGCAAGTGTTATCGACAGTGGCGCCAGCATAGTACAACAGGCGGTAACCATTACTATCAGTGCAGCACTAAGTATAGATATTATTGTTGATAATCTTGACGACAATGCCAGCCAAACAGGTAGCTGGCTCACATCAAGCGGGTCTAACCCTTGGGATGGTCAATCAGTTTATAATAAAAATGGTGATAAATTTAGCTGGCAGCCTAAAATTCCTATTTCAGGTATTTATCAGGTTTACGCTTGGTGGACTTATCATAAAAACCGCAGCACAAACGTCCCTTATTATATAAATCATAATGGCATAACGGATACAAGCATTGTCAATCAGAATGAGTTGTCATTGGGTGGGCAATGGAACTTATTAGGCAATTACTTTTTTCAAGCCAATATGGAACAGTTTATTGAAGTGACAAGTGAAAATGGACAAGCATCTGCTGATGCTGTTCGCTTGGTACTCGAAGAAGAGGTAGATAATTTCCCTCCCTCAATATCAATCAGTTCCCCCTCAGAGGAAGATATTTATATTAGTGGTGAAACAATAACTTTGCTCGCCAGTGCCAGTGATCCCGAAGACGGTAACTTATCAAATGAAATTCAATGGAGTTCAGATCTCGATGGTCTATTGGCTTTAGGTAATGACCTTAACTTTGCCTCATTATCAGTTGGTAGCCATGCCCTTAGTGCAAGTGTCGAAGACAATGAAGGCGAACGTGCAAGTGATAGTGTCCGTATATCTGTGTTATTAGAGGTACCTGAAGAGTTCATCGTTGATAACCAAGACAACATCACTAGCTTTACCGGGAGTTGGTTACCATCAAGTGGTGAAAACCCATGGGCTGGGGAATCATTATACAATAATCAAAGCAGTACTTTTCGCTGGTCTATACAACTAAACCAAGCTGGAGATTATCAAGTATATACGTGGTGGACTTATCACAACAACCGTTCATCTTCAGTACCTTACCGAATATCTCATAGTGATGGAGTAGCAACTATAATTATTAATCAGCATAACAGTAATCAAGCAGGAAAATGGATTTTATTAGGGGTTTACTCATTCATTGGTGATGGTAGTGAGTACGTGGAGATTTCTAGTGAAAATGGCCAAGCATCTGCAGATGCTATTCGGCTAATTAAGCACTAAATAAATCTGAGGCAAATAAATATTTTCCTCAGGGTGTAACTCGATATGTCATTGTTCTTGTCTATAATTAAGCTACTTCTAATAACTCTCTTCTTTAATAGGTGCTCATACGATGAAAAAAACTCTAGATAATACGGTTGAATTTTGCTTTTTGGCAGAGCCAACGGATGTGAACTTCGGCGGAAAAGTCCATGGCGGTATGGTGATGAAATGGATAGATCAAGCATCTTATGCTTGTGCAGCAAAATGGAGTAAGCGTTACAGCGTCACCGTTTCTGCCAACGGCATACGCTTTATTCGTCCGATATTAGTGGGTCAAATGATCACAGTAACCGCACAAATAGTACACACTGGTCGCAGTAGCATGCACATTTATGTGGTGGTCAGAGCTTGTGACCCTAAAGAGCAAAGCTATGTGGTTACCAATCGCTGCTTTATCACCTTTATGGCTACAGATGAGAGCGGTTACCCGGTCAAAGTAAATAAATTTGAACCAAAAAATGAAGAAGAAATAAAATTAGAACAGGTAGCCATGCATGCAAAGGAATTTGCCATTAAATTAGACCAAGATTTTGAAGAACAACTTGGTTGGAAATAATAAAAATAGCAATAACTTAGCGTAATCCCTTTATCTTCCGAACATTATTTAAGCCTTAAAAACACCTAATTAAACTTGCAAAAAAAATTATCTATGCTTACTTGGCAAGTTATTTAAATACTGTTATTAATAAACGTTCCCCCTTTAATTAATTAGCACTAATCACAGAGGAAATGACATGGAATACTCAGCACATGGACGTTATGTTATTGAACAGCAAGATAATATTTTGTTGGTTGATGCACAAGGGCCTTTTAATGAGGTGACAGCAGAGCAATACCACCATGATATAAAAATACTCACCAAGAAAATGACTGGTGAGCCCTGGGGTTCTTTAATCACCTTTCGTGGCAATAGTGTTTTTACCCCTGAAGCCGAACAGCAATTACGGGAAACTGCGCAATATCGTCAACAAAGGGGCATGATTGCTATCGCGGTAGTTATTCTAAATAGTACTTATGCCGATATGCAGCAAATGCAATTACAACGTATTTACCACGATTGTAAAATTGACTTTCATGTATTTAGTGATAGCGATAGTGCGAGCAATTGGCTCAATGACTTTATTGAGCAAGCAACCCTATTAAACAATAAACAACAAAAAAAATTCCGGGTGAATTAAAATTACGTTACCAATAAAACTTCGTTATGATGGGCGAAACAATCGTAATACCAATTGAATTAATGAATGCACCACTTAGCGAGAATTAAAAGGCTTAGAGGCAAGGCATTGATTGAAGAGAATGGTTATTCAGGATAATTACTCCTGCATTATCTAATAAGCAGCATCCATGTAGCGTTCTTGTCAAAACCAATAACGCCGCATGTAGGCCTTTGCCTTTTATTAGGTACTCGCCCTTCGGGAACTCAGTAGCAAACTGATAACATCGAAAAATGAATGAAATATAGAATAACTATGTTTAACTCATTTTGTTTGTTCTAAGCTCGCTACTGAAGCTCTAAGTTGGTCGATTCATTATTTCAATTGCTATGAGCTCATTTTAATATGTTACTCCAAGTACAAGCTGCCAAATTAATTAAGCGTTATAAACGTTTTTTAGCCGATATTGAACTTAGCAATGGTGAAGAAACCACAATACATTGTGCCAATACAGGGGCAATGAAAGGTTGTGCTGAGCCTGCCGATACTGTCTGGTATAGCACTTCAACTAATGTTAAACGAAAATACCCTTTTAGCTGGGAAATCACCCAAAGCCAAGATGATCATTTTATTTGCGTCAACACCTTACGTGCCAACCAATTAGTCGAAGAAGCTTTGCACAAAGGTTTAATTGCTGAACTCAGTGGCTTTAATTTATTAAAGCGAGAAGTAAAATACGGTAATGAAAATAGTAGGGTCGATTTTTTGGCCTCTTACCATGATGCTCCAGATACCTATATTGAAGTAAAATCAGTGACCTTATTAGAAAGTGGCCACGGCTACTTCCCCGATGCCGTCACCACTCGCGGTCAAAAACATTTGCGTGAATTAGTGGACATGGTAGAACTGGGGCATAGAGCCGTTTTATTATTTGCTGTCTTACATAGTGGTATTAATGACGTTGCTGCCGCCAGCCATGTTGACCCTACTTATGCCAAGTTACTCAAAGAGGCCAAACATGCTGGTGTTGAAATAATCGCCTACAAAGCCGACTTTTCGCTCAAACAAGGTGAGCTTAATATGAGTTTATCTGAAAAAATTCCATTTATTGAACGATAATGATTGACTAGTCATAGTAAAACTTGCTAAAAAAGCTTGCTCAAAATTTTTAAATATCAGTACAAAAATTATCATTGCCATTAACTAGTTGATAAAGTTAGACAAAAAAATTATTTTTGCTAATTTGTTGATTTTTATCATGAGCGACACAATATAGTCCTGATTCATCGGGTCATATATAAAATATTGGCACTTACAACAGAGGCGTTGTACCACATAAAACGTGGTATATTAATAAATCGCCTTGGTCTATGTAGCATTGGGAGAAAAGCATGCCAACAAAGAAACACAAGCCATTAGGTATTCTTGCTTTAGCGGGCGTTGCGCCATATCAAGAAAAAGCTGGCGAAGAGTACATGGAAGCACCTCAAAAGGAGCATTTTAAGAAAATTTTAGATGCTTGGCGCGCACAGTTACGTGAGGAAGTTGATCGTACCGTATCGCATATGCAAGACGAAGCAGCTAACTTTCCAGATCCTGTGGATAGAGCAGCTCAAGAAGAAGAGTTCAGTCTTGAATTACGTACACGAGACCGTGAGCGTAAACTGATCAAGAAAATTGAGAAAACCTTACAGTTAATTGAAGATGACGATTTTGGTTTTTGTAACTCTTGTGGCATAGAGATTGGCATTCGTCGTTTAGAAGCCCGTCCTACTGCCGATCTTTGTATTGAATGTAAAACGTTAGCTGAAATTAAAGAACGTCAAATGGCGGGCTAATTTTTTAGTTAACCTAAACTAACTTTTAGTTAGTAATAGTTCAATGCAAAACATGCATAATATGCGACCACAGGAGCCTAATAAGGCTCCTCAATACCGTGGTCGCTTTGCTCCATCCCCTTCTGGTTTACTCCACTTTGGTTCCCTTATCGCTGCTCTAGCGAGTTTTCTTGATGCAAAAGCCTTTGTTAATGCTAATGGTGAGCAAGGAAAGTGGCTACTTCGCCTAGAAGATATTGATCCTCCTCGTGAACAACAAGGCGCTAGCTCAGCAATATTAACTACACTTGCCGCTTTTGGCCTGCACTGGGATGAAACTGAACTTTACCAAAGCCAGCAGAGTCAATATTATCGTGAGATATTGTCTAGCCTAACACAGCAAAAACTAAGC
>JALJPA010000081.1 GCA_022969215.1 Colwellia sp.
TCTGCTAGAGCAATTGAAATTGGCATTGCTTGAACGTGTCAATCAGCCGCACCTTACTCAACCGCTCGGCGCGGCCGAGCGACTTGCAATGATCATTGAGGCTAACTTTACTCAATTACAACGTTCAGCCCCGGCAACAAAAATGTGGCTTAGCTTCTGGGCGCAATCTATGCACCAACCCGGATTGGCTCGGCTACAACATATCAACAGCAAACGCCTATACAGCAATCTACTTTTCTCTTTTCGCCAGTTATTGGCTGATGATTTAGCTGTTATCGCGGCTAAACAGACAGCGGCTATGATTGATGGTTTCTGGTTACGCAGTGCATTAAGCCCAAGGCCTGAAGAAGAATTTAAACAGGCTGAACAATTATGTAAAAAATTTATAGACGATCTGCTTAAGCAGTCCGGAGATGTCAATTGTCGTTAATACGTTATGAAAATTTTGTCGATGGCGCCTACATGGCGAACGACAGTGGTGAAACATTTGATGTGATCAACCCGGCAACGGGAAAAGTTATTTATCAGGTTGAAGTTGCCGATGAAAAAATCAAACAAGAGACTATAGCAAGTGCCCGCCGTGGTTTTGCTACTTGGTCTGCAATGAGCGCCATACAGCGCAGCCGAATTTTACTTAAAGCGGTAGCATTATTACGCGAGCGTAATAATGAACTGGCAAAAATTGAAGTACTTGATACCGGTAAACCTTGGCAAGAAGCCTCGGTGGTTGATGTAGAATCAGGTGCTGATTCTATCGAGTTTTTTGCTGGTTTAGCGCCAGGTATCGAAGGTAATCAACAGCAAGTTGACGGTGACTTTTATTACACCCGCCGTGAGCCTCTAGGTATTTGCGCAGGCATTGGTGCTTGGAATTATCCACTGCAGATAGCCTGTTGGAAAGCTGCTCCTGCGCTAGCCTGTGGTAACTCGATGATATTTAAACCCTCGGAAGAAACACCGTTAGGGGCATTAAAACTCGCTGAAATTTTTACCGAAGCAGGACTTCCTAACGGCGTATTTAATGTTGTTCAGGGTGCTGGCGAAGTCGGTGCTTGGTTAAGCCATCATCCAGAGATTGCCAAAGTTTCTTTTACCGGTGAAGTAGGTACTGGCAAAAAAGTCATGGCAGGTGCTGCCACTACGCTTAAAGATGTCACTATGGAGCTTGGCGGAAAATCACCACTGATAATTTTTGCTGATGCTGATATCGACAATGCGGTTTCTGCAGCCATGTTAGGTAACTTCTATACTCAGGGTGAAGTCTGTACCAATGGCACACGTGTATTTGTGCAAGAGTCAGTGTATGCAATATTTATTGAGAAATTACTCGAACGCACTCGCCAAAATATTGTAGTTGGAGACCCAATGAACCCAGCGACTAATTTTGGAGCACAAATCTCGTTAAAGCATTTAAATCTGGTGTTAAATTATATCAATATCGGCATTAAAGAAGGTGCGACCTTACTTCATGGCGGCACATCGCTGCGACCAGAAAACGCACCGGATGGCTATTTTATTGCGCCCACTATTTTTACCGACTGCCGTGATGATATGACCATTTGCCGTGAAGAAATTTTTGGTCCTGTGATGTCGGTGCTAACCTTTACTGATGAAGAGGAAGTGGTTACTAGAGCCAATGCAAGCGATTATGGTTTGGCTGCGGGTGTATTCACCCAAGATATTACCCGTGCTCATCGGGTTATTCATCAAATGGAAGCTGGCATCTGTTGGATAAATAGCTTTGGCGCATCACCTGCGCAAATGCCTGTTGGCGGTTATAAACAATCGGGCATCGGCCGTGAAAATGGTCTAATTACACTTAATCATTACACCCAGATTAAAGCCGTATATGTTGGCCTACAGCCACTTGAAAGCCCTTTTTAACGGGCACTATTGATTAGCAATAGCCATAAACTAAGCAATTAATAGTTTTTAAATTGTGAATTTCTATTTGAATTCAAGACCAGAAAAGTAGTAGATACGAGTTATAGATGAAAAACGAAAAATTTGATTACATTATTATTGGTGCCGGCTCGGCGGGCTGTGTACTGGCTAACCGTTTAACTGAAGACAGTAATAATCGGGTATTGTTACTTGAAACCGGCGGTAGTGATAAAAGTATTTTTATTCAAATGCCTACAGCATTATCAATTCCGATGAATAGCAAAAAATACGCTTGGCAGTTTGAAACCCAGCCTGAGCCATATCTTGATGATCGCCGTATGCATTGTCCTAGAGGTAAGGTTTTAGGTGGTTCTTCATCTATTAATGGCATGGTTTATGTTCGAGGTCATGCGAGAGATTTTGATGAATGGCAGCAACATGGTGCGAAAAACTGGGATTACGCCCATTGTTTGCCATATTTTAAAAAAGCCGAAACTTGGGCTTTCGACAGTAATGAATATCGTGGTAAAAGTGGCCCGTTAGGGGTAAATAACGGCAACGAAATGAAAAACCCTCTGTATCAAGCGTTTGTTGATGCGGGTGTTGAAGCCGGTTATTTTGCTACCGATGATTATAATGCCGCAGCACAGGAAGGTTTTGGTCCTATGCACATGACCATTAAAAATGGTGTGCGCAGTTCTACATCTAACGCTTATCTTCGCCCAGCAATGGCGCGTAAAAACTTAACGGTAATAACTCATGCCTTGGTGCATAAGGTATTGCTGGCAGGTAAAAAAGCAGTTGGCGTACGATATGAGCGTAAAGGAAAAGTTTTCGACGTTAGTGTTGAAAAAGAAGTTATTTTATCGGCGGGGCCTATTGGCTCACCTCATCTTTTGCAACTCTCAGGAATTGGTCCTCAAAAGGTGCTTGAAGACGCGGGCATTGAAGTTAAACATGATCTGCCCGGTGTCGGTCAAAACTTGCAAGATCACCTGGAGTTTTATTTCCAGTTTAAGTGCAAAAAACCGATTACGCTTAATGGCCAGTTAGGCTTGTGGAATAAATTTTTGATTGGCAGTCGCTGGTTCTTCACCAAAAAAGGCTTGGGTGCGACCAATCATTTTGAGTCTTGTGGTTTTATTCGCTCTAAAAAGAATGTTGAATGGCCAGATTTACAATACCATTTTTTACCTGCAGCAATGCGCTACGACGGTAAAGAAGCTTTTGCCGGTCACGGATTTCAGGTGCATATTGGTCATAATAAACCCAAAAGTCGCGGTTTTGTTAACGCGGTGTCCGACGATCCTAAAGCACATCCACAAATACGTTTTAATTATCTTGAACACGAAGCAGACCGTGAAGGTTTCCGCGCCTGTGTGCGTTTGACCCGAGAAATTATTCAGCAGAGCGCGCTTGATGATTATCGAGGTGAAGAAATTCAACCCGGCATTGATGTACAAACTGATGAAGAAATCGATGCCTTTGTCCGTCAATTTGTTGAAAGTGCCTATCATCCTTCGTGCTCATGCAAAATGGGCACAGATGAAATGGCTGTTGTTGACTCAGACACTAAAGTCCATGGTATTGACGGATTACGGGTTGTTGACTCGTCAATTTTTCCGACTATTCCAAATGGTAATCTTAATGCGCCAACCATCATGGTTGCTGAACGCGCGGCGGATCTTATTCGAGGCCATGAAACACTAACACCATCTTCGGCTGCTGTGCACATTGCGCCTAACTGGCAACAGCAACAACGTGCCAACCAGCCAAAAAGAAAAATCAAAACATAAGCTAACAACTATTTAATCGCGAGCACTCTTTCAGGGTTTAATTATCGTCATCAGCATTGTCTGTATCGTTGATATGGTGACGATAGTTAAAATTTGAAGCCTATACTTAGTGGACTGATTTATTGATCCACTTGCTGTTGTTTAGGTGATACCGAGTGCTCTAACTATAAAAAGAAAGAGGAGTAATACGTGTTTACATTGATTAAAACTATTATGGGGAGACCGTTATGACCCCATGGTTATCTGCAGGGATTTTATTTACCTTTGCCGCCATCATCTTTGTGTTATATCGCTGGGGAAATGTACGCTGTGTTGGTGTGACACCCGTTAAAACATTCACATTTATTGCGATATTGTTTACTTCAGGCCTTGATGTTGGCCTTATCATGTTCCCGTTAACGGAATTTTCTGGTTATGCTGATCTAGCTGCCAGTCCTGAATATGGCTTCACTAACCCGTTAGCTATTGAATTTGGCTTCTGGGCGTTTCTTATCTGGGGTTTCTACTTTCTAACCTGCTTTTACTTCTGTGTGATTGAGCCACGAGTGCAATTTTTCGAAATCCCACTCATTAAGCTAATTAATAATGTGGTTATTATCGGCACTTGTGCCTTTACTGCGTATTTATTACTAAGCAATTTACCTTGGTATATACCTGAGCTGGGTGATGGTGAATCCCTTATTGGCAGTTTCTATCTGATTGTCTTCTTAGTCATCGCGGCCGCGGTATATTCCAGTACCAGCATTCGTTATGTTCGCCTGTTGAGTTTGGCAACATCTTGGCTGTTTATTGCCCTGATAGCGCTAATGTGGGGTGGTGCTTTTCTTGTCGAAGGCTCAGGCATTACAGAGTTTGTCAATACGTTTGCCTTGCTTGGCGGTTACTTTGGTAATATCCATGAATTTGTCTTACCTTTAAATGATTATCATGAATTCTACCTGTATTGGTGGTTTGCATGGAGCATTATGATTGGCCAATTTACTGCTCGTTTTGTTGGTGGTTTGCGTACTTACCAAGTGTTGCTGGCTATGTTGGTATTCCCATCTATTCCTATCGCGATATGGTTTACCGTGTTGTATTACTATAGCGCTAACGGTCTGGAAACTGCAGGTTTCTACAATATAGCGATGGCAATTGTTGGCATCACCTTTGTCATTAATTCTCTCGATTCATTGATTCGTTTATATACTGACAACTTGAATTTGAGTGTCAGCCGAGTGGGCCGAGTGAAATACTTTTTGGGTAATCTCATCGCGCTAAGCTTACTTACGCTGTTATTCAAATTGGATTTCTTGCAAATTCAATGGGTTGGTGCCGTAGTTATCGGGCTGTTTTTTACTTGTTTTGGTTATATTCTATTGACCAAGTTTAAAGTGGTCAGCGAGATAGAGTGTTCACCGAAAGAAAATAAAATCGATTTTAATAAAATTGAATTATTAAACTAGTCTAATAAATAAATAAATAAATAAATAAATAAAGAATTTAATGAGTAAAAAAATAATGAATAAAACTATTATTGCTGCGGCAACAACTTGTCTACTAGCATTGTCTGCTGGTGCTATGGCAGCCGTATCTTCAACGGTTAACTTGGCTTCTGATTACACCTTTAACGGTGTTAGCCAAACTGGTAATGATCCTGCGCTGCAAGCGAGCTTGGATTATGCTGCGGATAGCGGTTTTTATGCAGGTACTTGGGCTTCTAATGTTGATTTTGGTACAGGTGAAGACACCAATATCGAATGGGATGTTTATGCGGGACAGTATTTTCAGCTAAATGATAAATTTGGTTTAGATACCGGTATTGCCTATTACACTTATCATGGCGACTCTGCTTCTGATACTTACAACTATCCAGAAGCTTACGCCAAATTTGGTTACAGCACATCTATGGGTGATAGTGAGGTCAACTTCTGGTACAGCTGGGATTACTTTGGTTTAGATGTAAGTCACTACATTGCCATGGTTGCTCATACAGTAGAAGTAGCGCCAGGACACAATATTAAAGTGACCTTTGATCGCTCAACTTCAGCAGATGAAAATAAATGGGCGTGGGACGGTAAAGATGCTTATAACCATTATCGTGTTGAATACATGACCAGCTGGCAGGGTTTTGATTTTAACCTAGCAGCTGAAAATACTGATATGGACATTGATTCGGCAGATGCTCGGGTAGTGTTCTCGGTATCTCGTACTTTTAGCTTTTAGTCCGTACAGGCCTAACTAGCCCCTGCGATTGTGATTAGCTCAGGGGCTATTTGAGTATAATATTATGGAAAAATACGAACAGCTGTTAATTTCACTACGTCAAGTGATCAGGGCTATTGATATACACTCTAAACAGTTGAATAAAAAGTCAGGCTTAACTGGCCCTCAGCTTATGGTAATGACCAAGATTGCCCAGTTAGATGCGCCCATGGCAAAGCAGGTTGCTAAAGAAATTAATCTCAGCCCGGCAACGGTAACCAGTATCATTGACCGTTTGGAAGCAAAAGCATTAGTTAAACGTAAGCGTAGTCAATTAGACAAACGCAAAGTTGAGCTATATCTTTCTTCGGCTGGAGAAGTGCTGCTGCAAGGTGCGCCAAAGCCATTGCAAGAACATTTCATTAAGCGTTATCAAGCACTAGAGTCTTGGGAGCAGAGTCAGCTATTATCTTCAGTTGAACGTATTGCTTCGATGATGGATGCTGAAGAGCTTGATGCTGCGCCAGTACTAATCGTTGGGCAGATCCAAGAAGGGCAGTAATTGCTTTATTAGCGCTGTGTTGGCGCTGTACTAGCACCACCATTAAATTTACCACGAATATTGAAAATAATTTATTAAGAAAGAGAGCACCCCATGACCAAAAAAAATAAACCCAATAGCAAGGCACTGTTTAAAAGAGCCGTTGATAATATGCCGTTAGGCGTGGCTGATAGCTATCGTTACTGGGGTGAAGAAAAGACCGTATTTTTAAGTAGTATGAAAGGTTGCACCATTACCGATTGTGATGAGCAGACCTTTGTTGATTTCCGCTTAGCTTACGGACCTATTATCTTAGGTTATCGTGATGAGCGAGTAGATAATGCAGTCATCAATGCTATTACTCAGATTGGCGTTATTTCAGGTTTTTCCACAGGTCTTGATTCGGATGTGGTGGAGTTAGTAAAATCACTTTGCCCTAATATCGACAAAATGCGCTTTGCTAACTCAGGCACAGAAGCAGTTATTGGCGCGGTACGTACCGCACGTGGTTTTACCAAACGAAATAAAATTGTCGTTGTTGAAGGTGGCTTCCATGGTTTACACGATGAAGTTATGTGGAAATCAGATGTTGATAATTGGGATGTAAACAGTCAAGAAGCACCTGAGATAGTGCCTTTTGGTGGCGGCATTCCAGCAAGTACCCGCGAACATCAAGTGAGCGTACCACTGAATGATTTTGCAGCCATAGACGCTGTTTTTTCTGCACATGGTGACGATATAGCCGCGATATTAATTGAACCTATTATGGGCAACTGTGGCTCTATTGCTTCAACTCAAGCCTATATGAAAAAATTGCGTGACGTTTGTGATAACAATGGCTCATTGTTGATCATGGATGAAGTTAAAACGGGGTTTCGTGTTGCCAAAGGTGGCGCGCAAGCACTGTATGGCATTTACGCCGACTTAACTACTTACGCGAAGGCCATGGGTAACGGTTACCCTATTGCTGCTTTTGGTGGCCGAACTGAGGTGATGGATACCATTTCTTTTGCTAAAGATGGTGTAACACACGGCGGAACTTATACTGCGAACATGGTTGCCTTAAGTGCGGCAAAAGCGACGTTAACTGTACTTAAAGAAACGGATGCGCTGGAAACTATCGCCAGTGTCGGTAAAGAAATTCAAGCATTACTTTCACGTGTTTTTACCAAGCTAGGTGTTGAGCATTGTTTTGCCGGACCTGATGCTATGTTTGGTGTACATTTTGGTAATAAAGTGCCACAAAATTATCGTGACTGGAAACAAACCAATAGTGATCTTTACACACAATTCGCCCTTAACTTAATAGACAATGGTGTAATGTTAGAGCCAGACTCGCGTGAACCTTGGTTTATTTGTCAAGCCCACCAAACAGTTGATCTTATTTGGTTAGAGCAAGTTGCAGAGAAAGCAATGACTGACGCCATTAACGCACAGTAGTTATCATCTTATCGGACAAGCTTATTTTAAGATAATTAATCACAAGCACTTGCATAGTGCTTGTGATTAGAACTAATAGCATCAAAACTTACAGTCTTAAAAGTCGAATTGAATATAAAAACTATTATAATTACTACCGCCTTTGATACGGCCAAACTGAGAGGCTTTCTCAAAAATAGATGATCTATGGTGCATGCTATAACCCAACCAAGTTTCATTTAACGTCTTAATATTGAAGACATCACCTAGGTTAATATCAAAACTTATATCTATGTAGTTCATTAATTCACTGGGACGATAACCTTTCTCTTCCATTTCAATCGCTTCAATATAAGTGACATCTGAAACATAAGACAGACCTTCAGCCAAGCCTATACGCCAGCGAACTGGCCACTTGATAGTGTAATACGCTTTAATGGCCAGTACATATTCTTGCTCAGAGTCTTGTACAGCAGAGTTCCAATGCCAAACAAAGCCAGGAGTTAAATAGATATCTAACGGTAGTGAAAATAAGTTATCAGTTAACGGTAAGCCATAAAATACTGAAGTAAGCTGATTGTTGTACTCGTCTTTTACCGTATCGCCTGAAAGAATATCGCCCATATTCGATGGCGTCGCCCAGCCATGAGCTAAACGCAGGTAACCATGATTAGTTAAGTCCGATTTTTTTTGCTTACTGATATCATTAAAAAAGGCAAAACCTAAATAGGCTTCGCTTTGCCAGCGTTGGTTGACGGCCGTACTGTTATAAGCATTTTTATCAAGCATGGTGGCGTTTACTGAGGCGAGTAAATAAAAGTTACGGGCAACATGATAGCGAGTTTCTACACCGGCATTCACTTCAATGCCAGCACCTATATTTTGCTCGGTTATTTCAGTTAATGCATAATAGTGACTATTAAAGCTGGCACTTTTATAACGCGCGCTAACTTTAGGCATAAACTCCCAACTGTCGTGTTGAAAGTACCAGCTTTGGCTTAAGTTAGCGTACGGGTTACCTTCGAGATCGCTAAAGAGTTCAACATCAAAGAAACTATTTTCACTTAATGATTTTCTCGCTTGAAAGCCAAGGTCTATGGTATCGCCTTGTACTTCATTTTGATATTCCGCTGGGATATCAAAAAATCGCATACGTGCCATCGCATTAAATTGCCAGTCATCATTTTTATAAAGATGGGCTCCGCCTTCAATACCGCGAATAAAAAAGGTTTCTCCCTGATAAAACATCATAGGGACAAAGCTGGTGACATTGTCTGCTTCGGTATCGAAGGGAATTTCAGCATTTCTAAATAACACACCCAAGCCCCAAGTTTGTTCTTGAAAGACCTTGCTTGTGTCAGGCTCAGTATTTGCTGTTAGGGTATTATCGGACATTGCTTGATTGCGGCGAACAATCACTTTTTCAGTACCTTGTACTGTGCTTAGCTCAGTTGTTTTCGCGGTACTTCGCTCGGTTATCTTTTCGGTACTTTTTACCGTGTTTTCTTCGAAGACAGTCTCAGCAGAAAGGCTAAATGGACTTAATAGAATGAGGGTAAGTGATATCGCTGCACAGTAACGCATTGTGATCCTTAGAGGCTGTTAATGTGCTTTAGTGTAACATCAGTTAAATATCAGCTAGGGACCAATTAGATAAAATATAGTCTAGATAAGCTAGCTTAAATCAATAATTAGCAGGTTAATTGTTAATGGGGTGTTATATTACGCACAAGTTAACCTTAATCTTCACGATATTTAGCTTAATCTAAAGTTTTAGTTAAGTAGTAATTATTCTTACGCGAAAAGGAAGTTCTTGTATGTCAGTAAAAAAAAGTAGCCTTATTGTTTGCACTGTCATGGCGATATCTATGGTTGGTTGTGGCAGTGATTCTGATCCCACTTCTGCACCGGAAGACGCTATTACTATCGTAGATCAGACAATAAGCCTTACCGGTAAAGTCATTGATGGTTACGTCTCTGGTGCTACTGTGTGGTTGGATTTAGATGGTGATGGTAAATTTGATAAACAAACTGAGCCATCAGTTGTTTCTACTGAATCGGGAAACTATAGTTTTGAATTTACTGAAGAGCAAGCATCTTGTGTACCGTACTCCGTTATGTATGTAGATGTGCCTGTTGGCGCTATTGATGAAGAGCTAGGTGAAGTGACTGAAGCATACCAGATGTCTTTTCCTCCATCGATAGTACCTTTATCGGATGATGATATTCGTAATATATCGCCATTAACATCAGAGATTTGGGGACAAATTAGGCGTCAACTTAAAGGGAGTGGTAAGGGAAATTTGAGTTGTGAGGAACTTAAGGCTGATACAGATTTACGCACTGAATTAAAGCGTGAGATAGAGGCTGTTTTATTAAACCTCGTTGCTCACTATAACTTATCGGCAGAGCAAATATATTCAGATTTCATTGCCAAAAATGACAGTGCCGCCTATAACAAAGCCCAGTCTATTGTTACTGGCTTGAAAGCCGCTTATAAACATAAAAAAGCATTGGCAGAGGCATATCCTAGCGCAAATGAAATTCGTGTGGTTATCTACCAAGATAAGACTAAAGATGAAGAATATAACTTTACAGATGCTTGGTATCGCGATGAAATTATTTTCATCGGCACTGAAGACTTTATTGAAATTGTGAAGTTAAAAGATACCGGTTCATTGAATAAAGTTGATGTGATATTAACTAAACTTCATGAGGTAGGGATGGCTTGGGGCGAGCAGTCATTAAAGGGTTGGTTAAGTGTTCGGGCAGATATTTATATCAATGAGGATAAAACATATCGCTGTGGCAACATTGAGCGGGTCAGTTTTGTGAAAGAGGGTATTCATTATGACCTTGGTAATATCACTCCAACCGTGAATTTTCCAACGCTGGCGCAATGTATCAATACCAGTTTAGAAAACCCCGATGAGCGTAACTTTAGTTTAAGTTACTCCGAGGCTGATTCTGAGTATGGTGCGGAACTTTACTTTAGGGAAAATAATGCTGACTTTCAAACATTAGCGGATTGGATAAATGTTAAAAATAAGGTCGATACGCTAGACCCAGTAGAGCTTTTTACTGCTTTTGATATCATGCCTTATAAGTTTGATGATGAAGTTACCATTGATGTTAGTTACTGGCGTAAAAGC
This sequence comes from Colwellia sp., assembly GCA_022969215.1. Lineage (GTDB taxonomy): Bacteria > Pseudomonadota > Gammaproteobacteria > Enterobacterales > Alteromonadaceae > Colwellia. The sequence goes on from JALJPA010000081.1 coordinate 10,977, forward strand.
AAGACCGTTGGTAACGTTGTCATTCATAAAGATGATGAGGGTAAGTGGCGCAAAGAAACCAAGCAAGATGATGGTACTACAGTTTTTGAGTGTGGAGTTGATGGCATGAACTGGACGGCATGTACTTAACATTTACGCGCAGAGCTACTTAAGCCCCGAAAGTAAACTTCAAAAATTAAATGCCAGTTATATACTGGCATTTTTAATGCCGCTAAAAGCAAGGCTGCATTAAACTATTCACTTTAGCTAACTTAAATGAATGCTTGGTACCTTGATTCAAGCTGAGCCTTTCCACAAGGTAGTCAAGCTAACTCGAGCACTTGCCCCTTGGCCATTATTGTGTTTTTTAAGGTTAACTCGCCGTCTTGATTGCGGATTAATTATCGACTGATAATTAATCCAATAACTGAGTCTTGGCCTGAATCAATAATATTAATGGTGCACTGTTATTGAAAACTAAAGAACTAGAAGCTTACCTAGATATTACTCATTATTTGTATAAACTCCCTATGGAGGGAAATGATATTTATAAGTGGAAATTGTAGGAGTAAGTAAGGAGGACAAGTTCAAAGTTAGCTTTATTTAGTCACATTTTATCACTTGGTTACTACGCGTTTCATCTTTACCATCAGAATTACTGTCCGTGGTTGCGTAAAATCTACCAGAACGGGCTACGACTATCGCCCTAGACATATCTTGATAATCTTTCGGGCAATACCTTAATGTGCCGTTACTTAAGCCAAATAAATGCCCCGTTGCTTGGTAGGTGATTTTAGTTCTATTTTTTGCATATATGAGTATATCTCCTGATTTTATCGGACTCTTAGTTGCGATCAATAGTTCATTGTTGGCGCTATCAAATTGCTGATTGCCATTGTAATCAATAAATACACTGAGCTCTTCGTGCCAGTCGGTAGAACATGCACCATTGCTTGCTATTGGGCAGATAATAACATTACTGTCACTGCTAATAGCGTGATTTCGGGCGGTAAGTAACAAGCGGGATAGACGTGAAATTTCATTATCAACCCTGAGCTGGACAATAAAGTGGTCTAAGTTAGGTAAGGCAATGCTGGTGAGTATCGAAGTAATTCCTATACTGAGCATTAATTCGATGAGTGTCATGCCTCGGCATGACTGTATTTTAAGGTGCGTTAGGGATGTTCTGGTCGGTACTTTGCTATGGTAATGCGGCTGAGTTTGAAGCATAAAAAATCCATTTTTATTAACTGCCCGGTACTATTCAGTTATAGATAATAAAAATGGATTTAGCTAAGCCTAAAAGCAGTTCAATAATGGATTAACCGTAAATCGTTGGTATCGTTTGTCTTTTATGCTGCGTTTTTTTATAGATATTGATGATGTGTTCACTAACTGTTGTGCTTACCTGCTTACCTTCTAAGAAGTTATCTAATTGCTCATAACTTATACCTAGGGCATCTTCGTCAGTTTTACCCGGATCTAACTCTTCTAAATCAGCGGTTGGTGCTTTATCAACAAGAATGCTTGGCGCGCCAAGAGCTTTAGCAAGTGCTCTGACTTGTCTTTTCGATAAACCAAAAAGTGGTGCTAAATCGCAGGCACCATCCCCCCATTTAGTGAAAAACCCAGTGATGTTTTCTGCACTATGATCTGTACCCAGCACTAAGCCGCCAACAATACCGGCAATATGATATTGTGTCGCCATGCGTGCTCTTGCTTTTACATTACCTTTAGAGAAGTCTATATGAGCATCATCAGCGGTTAGCAGCTCAGCTTTACTCATCGCCTGTAAAACCTCATGATGAATACCCTCAACACCCACTTGTATATTTGTGGTTAAACAGTGACTTGGCTGAATAAAATTTATTGCTTGTTGGGCATCATCTTCATCTGCTTGTATACCATAAGGTAAACGTACCGCGATAAATTGATAACGTTTGCTATGACTACCTTCAGCTTGTTGCTCATTTAATTCATCAATCGCAAGTTGTGCTAATCGGCCACAAGTTGAAGAGTCAACACCACCGCTTATGCCCAAGACTAAATTGTTTAGTCCTGATTGCATTAATTGTTTTTTGATAAAGGCAACACGACGGTTTATTTCAAATTGAACATCAATTTCAGGGATAACTTTCATTTCGGCAATAATGGTTTGCTGATCCATAAGACTTCCTAGCAAGGCTTGAGTATAAAGTGTGAGTTTTTCACTAGTTTAACAAAATTAAAAGCCAATTGGATATTGCTAAATAGCATTAAACACGCTGTAATATCTTTATTAGTGAAATCAATGCAACTTTAACTGACGAGCAACGCAGATGAAAAAAATAGAAGCGATTATTAAGCCATTTAAACTGGATGATGTAAGAGAAGCCCTTGGCGAAATAGGTGTTACTGGCATGACGGTTTCTGAGGTTAAAGGTTTTGGTCGCCAAAAAGGTCACACTGAGCTGTATCGTGGTGCCGAATACATGGTTGATTTTTTACCGAAAGTGAAATTAGAAATTGTTATTGCCAAAGAAGATGTTGAACGTTGTGTTAATGCGATTTTAGAAACAGCGCAAACCGGTAAAATTGGTGATGGTAAAATATTCATTACCGATGTTGAGCGAGTTATCCGTATTAGAACGGGTGAAGAAAACCGAGACGCAATATAATCATTGATAGTTAAATATTAAGTCATTTCGCTTATTGACTTAGAAACAAAAAAAACTGAATTACCTAGGTAATTCAGTTTTTTTGTTTATTAATAAATAGGTAAAACTGTACTAACGTACTAATTTATTATTTGGGTAGTTAGCGGCAAGTACTTGCATAGCATTTTTCTTTAAGTCTGTTAGTGCTAACTTATCGTAACTCTCAATCATTATCTCAAGCGCTTGTTCTATTTCAGGGCTTGGCGCGAAGTATTCAACGATATAACGACCACGGTTTGCTGCAGAGGCATACGCTTCGCGTTTAATATAATATTTAGCAACGGCTATTTCGTATTGTGCCAAGCGAGATTTTATAGAAATCATGCGTTTACGTGCATCGGCAGCATATTTACTGTCAGGATAGTCAGTTACTATGCTCTTAAAATCATTAAAAGCACTTCGCGAAGCTTCAGGGTCACGATCGGTACGGTCAATACCTGCTAAGTCCTGAAATAAATTTTCTTCTGTAGAAATATTGATTAGTGCACGCATGTAATAAACATAATCAACATTTGAGTTATTTGGGTTTAATCTTAAAAACCTATCGGTTAAAGCAATACCTTGCCCAGCATTACCACTTTTATAGTAAGCATAAATTAAATCTAGCTGTACTTGGTGAGAAATTGGACCAAAAGGAAAACGAGAGTCAATAGCGCCAAGTATTTGAATGGCTTTTTGATATAAACCATTATCAAGTGCTGTTCTGGCATCAACAAATAAAGACTGTGCCGATTTATCCGGTACTTTTTCAATGTCATCATCAGATGATGAACAGCCAGTTAGGGTCAAGGCTAAAACGGTTAAAATAATTTTTACTGTCAATTTATCCATGAAATTTATTATCGCTACTTTGTTTTAATTAAAATAAATATCAAACCACCGCGTAAACGGGTAAAATGTTTTTATATTTAAGAATAAGCATTCTACCCTAGCAACCTTACCTTGCACAGTGCAAATGGTAATTTGATTAATTCGCTAGGTTTAATCGAGTTTAAAAAGAGTTTAAAGAGAGTTTAATGTCAGAAATCATTCAACATAAAGATATTGTACCTGAATCATGTTTAGGTAAACGCTTTGACCAAACATTAGCGATAATGTTTCCTGATTATTCACGTTCACGGATAAAAGAGTGGATTTTAGCCGGACAAGTGCAGGTAAATAGCGAAGTACTTACCCGTCCTCGCGAGAAAATGTATGGCGGTGAAGTTGTTGAAATTAATGCCGAAGTTGAAGCTGAGTTACGTTTTGAAGCGCAAAATATTCCATTAGATATTGTCTATGAAGATGAATATATTTTAGTGATAAATAAACCAGTAGGTTTAGTTGTTCATCCTGGTGCAGGTAATCCTGATGGGACTTTGCTTAATGCTTTATTACATCACTACCCACAAATCGGCGTAGTGCCAAGAGCTGGTATTGTCCATCGTCTTGATAAAGATACTACCGGTCTAATGGTTATCGCTAAAACGATTGCCGCGCAAACCAACTTAGTTGAAGCGATGCAATTACGTGAAATCACGCGTGAATATGAAGCGATTGCCTGTGGTGTCATGACCGCGGGTGGTTTGGTTGATCAGCCAATTGGTCGTCATTCTACTAAGCGTACACAAATGGCAGTGTCATTTGTTGGTCGTCCTTCAGTAACACATTACCGTGTGATGGAGAAATACCGTTTACATACCCGTTTACGTTTACGTTTAGAAACCGGCCGCACACATCAAATTCGTGTGCATATGTCACACATTACTCATCCGTTAGTAGGTGACCCTGTTTATGGTGGTCGTCCTCGTCCACCAAAAAATGCAACGCCAGAGTTGTTAATGAAGTTGCGTGGCTTTAAACGCCAAGCACTGCACGCTGCTATGCTATCTTTATTTCATCCAATTACCGGAGAAGAAATGACTTGGCATGCAGAGTTACCGGAAGATTTTGTTGAGTTAGTTGAGCTTCTTCAAGAAGATAACAAGCTTAATGCCGAAGAAGAATACTAGTTATAGAAATCAGGCTCTTTTTGAAAATGAGCCTTTTCAATTTACCAACTCGGCATTTGAGTTGGTAAATTGGCCGTCTTTTTTTTCCCCTAAACCTACATCTCAACTTACAGCTAAAAATAAGTCATCATCTGCCACTTTATATCCAATAAGCGATAACGTTCTCGCGCTACAAACAACGCGACTTTCTCCTCTGCAGATATCGCCAATAAAGATTAATGACCAAGATTCAACAGCCACATCCATAAATAATCAGCAGTTTAAAAATGACAAGCTAATAAGTAAAAGTTCATCTTTTGGTGCCTTTAACTTAGGTTTGCATGTCGGCGACAGTGCCGAAAAAGTGAATCATAATCGTAATGTGTTAAAACAACTTCTTCAGCAGAAGTTAAGCAAGCAGCAGCTAACTCAAAAACCTTCACCTCATTGTAAACTCATCGAAGACGTTCAAATTCAGTGGCTCAAGCAAGTCCATGGTAATGAAGTAGTAGAAGTCATGGCAGTAAATGAGCAAGTGATAACTGCCGATGCCAGTATTACTCGTCAAAAAAATATTGCTTTGGCAATAATGACAGCCGATTGTTTGCCTATATTACTCAGTCATAAAGATGGCAGTGAAGTTGCGGCTATTCATGGCGGTTGGCGTTCGTTAGCTACGAATATTATCGAAAAAACCTTAAGTAAAATGCACAGTAAGCCCGCTGAACTAGTGGCCTGGCTTGGTCCCTGTATTGGTAAAGATGCTTTTGAGGTCGGTAGTGAGGTTAAAGAGGTGTTTACTCAACAAGGTATGGCTTTTAATAATGCCTTTATAAAGCAAGAAAATGGTAAATACTTGGCAGATTTACAACAAATTGCGCAACTGCAGTTACAAGCCTTGGGCGTTAGCGATATTTCTGGTTTAGCTGAATGTACCTACCAAGAAAAAAATAAGTATTATTCCTATCGAAAAGACCAAGTAACGGGCCGCATGGCGAGTATTATATGCAGGCGTTAATTTGTAGGTGTAAGTTTACAGAAAATAATTTAGCGATGTTAAATGTCTGCGGTTAATGGTTTAGTCAATTAACCTCTATTTATTGTTTTATATCAATATTATATTTGAAATTTCATTGAAAAATAATCTTTTAGCCTTATAACATTAACAATGTTTTAAAGAATAAATCATAGCCAGAGAGTTAATTAATCCTCGGGTGTTAGGAGATAAAATGCGTTTAGATCGTTTTACCCAATCATTTCAAGAATCCATTGCCGATGCACAATCACTTGCTTTAGGCAAAGATCATCAGTTCATTGAACCTATTCATTTAATGTTAGCCTTGCTCAATCAAAACGGTAACTCTGTTATTGCTTTGTTAAAAAGTGCTGCTATTGATGTGCGCTCTTTACGTCAGAAAATTGAAGCAGCCTTAGCGTCTTTAGCACAAGTGCAAGACAGCGGTGGTGATGTGCAATTATCTGCAGCCTCAGGTCGCATCTTAAATTTATGCGATAAACATGCACAAAAAATGTCTGATAAATATATTTCTTCAGAAATGTTTGTCTTGGCAGCCATCGAAGATAAAGGCACCTTAGGAAAAGTTTTCTCCGAGTTAGGGGCAAATCAACAACGGATAAAATCGGCCATTGAACATATTCGTGGAGGGCAAAAGGTTGATGACCAAAATGCCGAAGATGTTCGCCAAGCCTTAAATAAGTATACGGTGGATTTAACCGAGCTTGCTAAGCAGGGCAAGCTCGATCCTGTTATCGGCCGTGATGATGAAATTCGTCGTACATTACAAGTATTACAACGTAGAACTAAAAACAACCCGGTATTAATAGGGCAGCCAGGTGTTGGTAAAACCGCTATTGTTGAAGGATTAGCACAACGTATTGTTGACCATGAAGTTCCTGAAGGCTTAAAAAATAAACGGGTATTATCTCTAGATATGGGCTCGCTGGTTGCTGGTGCAAAATATCGTGGTGAATTTGAAGAGCGTTTAAAAGCGGTTTTGAATGAGTTGTCACAAGAAGAAGGCCAAGTTATTCTCTTTATCGATGAATTACATACCATGGTCGGCGCAGGAAAATCAGATGGCGCTATGGATGCGGGGAATATGTTAAAACCAGCATTGGCCCGTGGCGATTTACATTGTGTTGGTGCTACTACGTTGGATGAATACCGAAAATATATTGAAAAAGATGCTGCACTTGAGCGACGTTTTCAAAAAGTCTTAGTTGAAGAGCCTAGTGTTGAAGATACTATTGCTATATTACGCGGTCTAAAAGAGCGTTATGAGTTACATCACTCGGTAAATATTACCGACCCTGCCATTGTGGCGGCAGCAACGTTATCTCATCGTTATATTAGTGACCGACAGTTACCGGATAAAGCCATTGATCTTATCGATGAAGCAGCGTCGAGTATTCGGTTACAAATGGACTCGAAACCCGAAGATTTAGACAGGCTAGAGCGACGATTGATTCAGTTAAAGCTTGAGCAAAGAGCTTTAGCAAAAGATGAAGATGATGCTTCCATCAAGCGCTTGGCAATCATTTCAGAGCAAATTACTGAGAAACAGCAGAAGTATGATGAATTAGATGAAGTGTGGACCACGGAAAAAGCCGCACTTTATGGCGCTCACACCATTAAGGAAGAACTTGAGCAAGCAAGGATTGAGCTGGAAGCAGCAAGAAGAACCGGCGATTTAAATCGTATGTCTGA
>JALJPA010000082.1 GCA_022969215.1 Colwellia sp.
GTTTAGAAGATCAAATTGCTGCGGGTTATGTACTAACCGGCGGCACGGCAAAAATGGAAGGTGTACTTGAATTTGCCGAAGAAATATTTCAAATGCCAGTTCGTATTGCCAGTCCTTTGGCAGTACAAGGGCTAAAAGAATATGTTAATGACCCAAGTTATGCCACTGTTGTTGGTCTTTTGCATTATGGCATGCAAGCAGCCAGTGAAGCCGATAGTTTAACTAAAAAACGCGAAAGTGTTGGTGATTTTTGGTCTAGAATTCATGCCTGGTTTAAAGGCGAATTCTAGAGGAAAGAGCTAAAAGCTAGATTAAAGAAATAGTGTGGTGAGCTGTTACAGGAAGTAACAGTATTCTCGTGTTGTTGTTAAGCAGTAGTATTAGCAACAACAAATTAAGTATTTTAAGTAATTGTAAGTAAAACGGAGAGAGAGAATGTTTGAATTAATGGAAGACCATAACGAAGAAGCGATAATTAAAGTTATCGGCGTTGGCGGCGGTGGTGGTAATGCCGTTGAACACATGGTTTCACAAACGATTGAAGGTGTTGAATTTGTTACGGCAAATACTGACTCGCAAGCGTTACGAAACTCTTCTGCAGATGTTACCTTACAGCTTGGCGCAAACGTCACTAAAGGCTTAGGCGCTGGTGCAAACCCTGAAATTGGTCGTTGTGCAGCTGAAGAAGATAGAGAAACTATTAAGCAAGCCCTACAAGGTGCTGATATGATCTTTATCGCAGCAGGTATGGGCGGCGGCACAGGTACTGGTGCGGCACCTGTAGTTGCTGAAATAGCGAAAGAAATGGGTATTTTGACTGTGGCAGTAGTGACTAAACCGTTCCCGTTTGAAGGTAAAAAACGCATGAACTATGCCGATCAAGGTATTGAGTTTTTATCTAAAAACGTTGACTCGCTCATTACTATCCCTAATGAAAAGTTATTGAAAGTACTTGGCCCAGGCACAAGTTTATTAGATGCCTTTAAAGCAGCTAATAATGTTTTACTTGGCGCGGTACAAGGTATTGCTGAGTTAATTACTCGTCCAGGTTTAATCAATGTCGATTTCGCCGATGTGCGCACAGTGATGTCTGAAATGGGCACGGCTATGATGGGCTCAGGTACGGCTTCTGGTGATGATAGAGCACAAGAAGCTGCTGATGCAGCTATTTCAAGTCCCCTACTAGAAGATGTTGATTTAGCGGGTGCTCGCGGTATTCTAGTAAATATTACTGCCGGTATGGACATTAGCATCGATGAATTTGAAACCGTAGGTAATGCAGTAAAAGCTTTTGCTTCTGAAAACGCTACCGTTGTTGTTGGTGCTGTCATTGATATGGATATGACCGATGAACTTCGCGTTACTGTTGTTGCTACCGGTATTGGCGCTGACAGTAAACCTGATATTACTTTAGTGAATCCTATGCCAATGGCAGAGCCCAAGGTTGTTGGTGCAGATTATACACCAGCGGCGGCACAGCCTAGTGCCGCAATTGAACCAGTAACAATGACTGATAGCAATGCCCAAAAAATGGTTGCTACCGATCTTGATACCTACTTAGATATCCCGGCATTTTTGCGTAAGCAAGCGGACTAACTTTACTAGTTAGCGACTCGATATCTACTAAATGGCTATCAACTAAGTCCAGTAGTAATTGGGATTTATTGATTTTAGCGCTTTTATTTGGTATATTATGCGCCGGTTAAATTGGCTTGGCTATTTTAACTCCTCATTAAATATGAGAGTTACAGGCAAGTACATTTTACGATGGGGAAATTCTGGTAGTAGATACCTTTATCTAGCTTAGCTGCTTGATGAAATATCTATGAACGTAATTGCATTTATTACAGATGAAAAGCAAGGTAAGCGAGGCTGATATGATTAAGCAACGTACATTAAAAACAAGTGTTTCAACCGTAGGTGTAGGTTTACATAAAGGTGAAAAAGTTCAGGTTACTCTCCGTCCTGCGCTAGCAAACACCGGTATTGTTTTCCGTCGAATTGATCTTAACCCAGTGGTTGAAATTAAAGCGACACCCGAAGCTGTTGGTGAAACTACGTTATGTACCTGTTTAGTTAATGAACAGCAAGTTAAGGTTTCAACTGTTGAGCACTTACTCTCAGCAGTTGCCGGCTTAGGCATTGATAACTTAATTATCGATGTTGATGCGGCTGAAATTCCTATTATGGATGGTAGTGCCTTACCTTTTGTTTATTTAATTCAGTCGGTCGGTATTGAGACATTGAATGCACCGAAACGTTTTTTACGTATTAAAAAACCAATCCGTGTTGAAGAGGGTGATAAGTGGGCAGAGTTATTGCCTTATGAAGGTTTTAGAGTCAATTTTTCCATTGAATTCTCACACCCTGTTATTGAAAAAACCTGTCAAACCATGAGTATGGACTTTTCTAGTTGCTCATTTATCAAAGAAATTAGTAGAGCCAGAACCTTTGGCTTTATGAAAGACATTGAGTTTTTACGATCTCATAATCTAGCCTTAGGCGGCAGCTTAGAAAACGCCATAGTGCTAGATGAATACCGCATGCTAAATAAAAATGAATTACGTTATGATGATGAATTCGTCAAACATAAAATACTCGATGCTATTGGCGATCTGTATATGGGCAGTGCCAGTATTTTAGGTGAGTTTAATGCCTTCAAGTCTGGTCATGGTTTAAATAACATCTTGCTAAGAAAGGTTTTTAAAGAAACTGAATCTTGGGAATGGGTAACGTATGAAGATGATAAGCCTTCGCCAATAGAATATCAGGAAATAAATGCCGCGGCATTTTAGTCAGTGTTAAAATACTCTACCTGATGCATTTATAGTGCGAACACTAAATACTGTGTTCGCCTAAGTTAATTCTCCAGGCCAGGTAAAACCTTCAGTACAAAGTCTCACCATAAACTGAGTTTTACCCTAAGTAAATCTGCACGCGAATTTACCTCTTTCCAGCAACCCTAGCTAACTTTTCCAGCTTTTCTTTCAAGCCCTTAGGGGCATTTTTGGCGATATCTAAAAATTGCTCAGCGGTTTTTTTATTAACGACAGTGTTGCTATCAGCCGTTATTGCTGGAGCAGATTGCATAAGCTCAGTACGTATCTTTTCAGTAATCTCATGGCGTTGCTGGCGAAAGCCTTGTGGGTTAACTTTAATTTCTATTTTATGAAAGTTACCGTCAGTATCGCTCGCCAAGGCGTTACATATATTATTGCGCTCAAACTGTAACCTTTGCCCCCAAACGGGTGACTTCACTTCTATGATAAGAGTATCTTGGCGGCAATTGGCAATATGCCAAGCATCTACTGGTAAATCAGGGCATATTTGCCGTACAATGTCTGCCAAGATTGTCAAAGAGTTGGTTTTTGACTGAATATGTGCCAAAGTGCCAGTCGTTGTTTGCAATAGCGCTGTCATATTAATAGGTTTTTTTGATTTTCTAGCCATTGTAACTACCTAAATTCAGTACCTAAGCATACTGAGTAAATTAACAAAATAGAGTTCTATGAGTTTAACACTACTATACCGAGGAAAAAACGTCAGATTCTCAATGCAACTGACTAAATTGCATTGGTTGTCAGCAGTGTGCGCGTTTGCCTTACTTTCAGGATTGATTGTCCACCTCATTGCCAGTAATAAATGGCAACCCAACGGTGAGCAATACCGCGTTGTATCACACGTTACTTCGGCACCAAACTTGATCAAAGATCAAAAAATCACCGCCTTAACCATCAAGCTAGCCGAATTACAAAGTCAGGTCTTACGTTTAAATGCCCTTGGTGATCGCTTGGCGGATGATGCTAACATCCCGGCAAATGAATTTAATTTCAGCCAGCTGCCAGTAAGTGGTGGACCTTCATCAGACACATTGCCAGTCAATAATAAAACGCTTGAGCAATTGTTCGTTGAAATAGAGCATTTTGAAAACAAGATAAATTACGAAGAAAAACAATTACAAATGCTTGAATCTTTAACCTTTGGTCACCATATACAAAATAATGCATATTTGTCAGGGCGACCAATTACTAAAGGTTGGTTATCCTCGTATTATGGCGTGCGCAAAGACCCTTTTAACGGTAAGCCAACCCTGCATAAAGGCGTAGATTTTGCCGGTAAAGAAAATACCGCTATTATTGCTACTGCAGGGGGTGTCGTTACCTGGGCAGGTAAACGCTATGGCTATGGACAGTTGATTGAAATCAATCATGGTGATGGCTTAGCTACTCGTTATGGTCATAACAAGAATATACTGGTCAGTGTCGGTGAGGTTGTTAATAAAGGACAAGAAATTGCACGCATGGGCAGTACAGGTCGCTCTACAGGGCCGCATGTCCACTATGAAATATTACGAAATAATAAACAAATTGACCCAATAAAATTTGTTTATCGCAAAGGGAAGTAGCCGGGTAAAACTTTAAACGGTTATCATAATACATTCACTCAAGGTGGCGGAACAAGTCACTGATAATTCTCAATAAATGGTTTAAATAAGATGTTTGGAAATTTGTTAACAAAATTATTTGGTAGTCGAAATGATAGATTACTAAAACAGATGGGCAAAGAAGTAACTAAGATAAATGCACTTGAACCTGTTTTAGAAGTGTTAAGTGATGAAGAATTAAAAGCTAAAACCACTGAATTTAAAGAGCGTGTATCTCAAGGAGAAACAGTAGAGCAATTGTTAGCAGAAGCTTTTGCTGTGGTAAGAGAAGCCAGTAAACGCGTATTTGGCATGCGTCATTTCGATGTGCAAATGATTGGTGGTATGGTACTTAATGACGGAAAAATTGCTGAAATGCGTACCGGTGAAGGTAAAACCTTAACCGCGACACTACCTTCATATTTAAACGCGTTAACCGGTAACGGTGTGCATGTAATTACCGTCAATGATTACCTAGCTACACGTGATGCCGATTGGAGTCGTCCTTTATTTGAATTTCTTGGCATGACTGTTGGTTGTAATGTCGCAGGTATGACAACGGCTGATAAACAAGCAGCCTATCAAGCAGATGTCACTTACGGTACCAATAATGAATTTGGTTTTGATTATTTACGTGACAATATGGTGTTTTCACCACAAGAGCGCTCACAAAAGCCATTACACTTTGCCATTATCGATGAAGTCGATTCAATCCTAATTGATGAAGCGAGAACGCCACTTATTATTTCTGGCCAGGCAGAAGATAGCTCAGCATTGTATAAATCTATCAATGTAGTTGTACCTACACTTGTGCAGCAAGAAGAAGAAGATAAAGAAGGCGAAGAAAGTACGGGTGATTACACTATTGATGAAAAAGCTAAGCAAGTTTATTTAACAGAGCTTGGTCAAATTCATATCGAAGAGATCATGGTAGAAAAAGGTTTATTGGCTGAGGGCGATACTTTATATTCAGCCGCTAATATCACCTTATTACACCATATTATGGCAGCACTTCGTGCACATAAGTTATTCTTAAAAGATGTCGATTATATTGTTAAAGATGACGAGATCGTCATTGTTGATGAACATACCGGTCGTACAATGGAAGGCCGCCGCTGGTCTGAAGGTCTTCATCAAGCTGTAGAAGCAAAAGAAGGTGTTGATATTCAAAATGAAAATCAGACTCTAGCTTCGATAACCTTTCAAAACTACTTTAGAATTTATCAGAAACTGTCAGGTATGACAGGTACCGCCGATACAGAAGCGTTTGAGTTTAGTCATATTTATGGCCTAGAAACTGTAATTATCCCAACGAATCAGCCAATGATTCGTAAAGATATGGCTGATTTGATTTACTTGACCAGAGATGAAAAATTTGAAGCTATTTTAGCGGATATCCAAGACTGTGTGAAACGCGGCCAACCGGTACTTGTTGGTACTATTGCTATTGAGACTTCAGAGTTTTTATCTGACTTCTTGAAAAAGCAAAAAATTAAACACAAAGTACTTAACGCCAAGTTCCATCAACAAGAAGCTGAAATTGTTGCTGACGCGGGTAAAGAAGGTGCTGTTACTATTGCGACCAACATGGCTGGCCGTGGTACCGATATCGTTTTAGGTGGTAATTTAGATGCCATTATAGCTAAGTTAACTAACCCGAGTGACGATGACATTGCTAAAGTTAAAGCGCAGTGGAAAATTGATCATGAGCGTGTGCTTGAATTAGGTGGTTTACATATAGTTGCCACAGAACGTCATGAGTCTAGACGAATAGATAATCAACTGCGTGGTCGTTCAGGTCGTCAAGGTGATGAAGGTTCAACGCGTTTTTACTTATCAATGGAAGATTCATTGATGCGTATATTTGCTTCTGAGCGTATCTCAAATATGATGCGTAAGTTAGGTATGGAGCATGGCGAAGCTATTGAACATCCTTGGGTTACTCGCAGTATTGAGAATGCTCAACGTAAAGTTGAAGGTCGTAACTTTGATATGCGTAAGCAGTTATTAGAGTACGATGATGTTGCTAACGACCAACGTGGTGTTATCTACGAGCAGCGTAATGAGCTTCTTGATAATGAAGAAATTGGAGAAGTTGTTGAAGCTATTCGCAGTGACGTAATACATGGTGTTATTGATCAGCATATTCCTCGTCAATCATTAGATGAAATGTGGGATATTCAGGGCCTTGAAGAGCAATTGAAAGGTGATTACTCAACGGAATTAACCATAGCAAAATGGCTTGAAGAAGATGATAAGCTTCATGAAGAAAGTTTACGTGAGAAGATCGTAGCTGAATTTGAACAAGCATATACAGATAAAGAAGCTGCCGTTGGTGCTGATGTGTTACGTCAGTTTGAAAAAGCAGTCATGCTACAGAGCTTAGATTCACACTGGAAAGAGCATTTATCAGCTATGGATCACCTGCGCCAGGGTATTGGTCTACGTGCCCATGCGCAAAAGAATCCAAAACAAGAATTTAAACGCGAATCTTTCCAGTTGTTTACTGAAATGCTAGATAACTTGAAATATGACGTTGTTGGCATTTTGTCTAAAGTACAGATACGCGCCGAGTCAGATGTTGAGGCCGTTGAAGAGCAACATAGAAAGTCTGAAGAAGTACCAATGGACTTTCAACATCAATCAGCATCGAGCCCAGGTCAACAAGAGCAAATGCCTCGTGTAGGGCGAAATGAGCCTTGTCCATGTGGTTCAGGTAAGAAATATAAGCAATGTCACGGCAAGTTAGCTTAATTAGTTAGCCTTGTTATTAATCAATGCCAGTCTCATGACTGGCATTTTTATTATATACGCGCTCATCTTGAAGTAGAGTGGCTAACAACGGAAGAGAGTTATGAATAAAGTAGTACATGTTGCGGTAGGTGTTATTACCCGAACCTGTAAGGAAGAGGGAACTCAGTATTTCTTAACTAAACGCTTAGTACAGGCTCATCAAGGCGGAAAGTGGGAGTTTCCAGGTGGTAAGGTGGAAAAAGAAGAAACTGTCGCCCAAGCACTTGCTAGAGAGCTTAAAGAGGAAGTAGCAATTGATGTCCTATCTTGTCAACCATTGATTAAGGTTGAGCATACCTATTTAGGTAAAAATGGAAGTAAAGATGGCGGCGGAGCAGATAAAACAGTTTGTTTGGATGTGTTTGTTGTTGATAACTTTACTGGCGAGCCAAGTGCACAAGAAGGTCAAGGGCAAGGCTGGTTCTCACTAGCGGAATTACAGTCACTTGAATTTCCTGCCGCTAATAAAGTAATTATTAGCGAACTTGTCACTTTAAATCGTTAGCAAGTCCCAGTTTAATTGTCGGCCTATTCAGATTCGACAAAGAACTTATTGTTAAGTAAAAACTCGTCTTCCATAGCATCAAGCATTTCTTCAGTTATGGCTGAGTCAGCATGTATAGGTTGGCTAATTTTATTGCTTTCATCGGCCCATTCACCTAAATCAAGCAGCTTACATCGTTCACTACAGAAGGGTCTAAACTCACTACTTGCTTGCCATACAACAGCTTTTTGGCATTGAGGGCAGGGAACTTTTAAGGTCATGGTGTAATATCATTTCAAAACTATAAGTAATGTTAATTATACACTAAAGCTTAATAGATTGAATCAACAGCAATGGACTTAAAAAGTATTCGCTGTATCAATGGTGATAAGTTAGCAGCGGGCTAGTTGAAATTCTGTGGCTTGATTGGCGTATCTACGGCCCGTGTGTTGACAGGGCAGCATGAAACGAATGGAGTAGCGGAACTTGTTACCACTAATAGTCGGATAATACTTGGCATCTCTTGCTAATTTTATCCGTAATAACAGCAGTCCCTCACCATTATCTTGATAAAAGCCACTATCTACTGCAATAGTTTCAAATTCAGCGCGTTGGCGGATGAATTTAAGTACTAGGGCTAGAGCAGATGAAACATCACTTAATAACTTAAGCCATTGCTGAACTTCTTGTTGTATTTGTGTTTCATCTTGGTGAAGCCAAAAATGTAATTGCGGCAAATCAAAACTAGAGCTTCCCCCTTGAATAGCAAAGCGCTGCTTTAAACAAGTGAGTAGTTTATCTTCTTTTAATAGCCACCAAGTAGGGTTGGGGGTCCTGAGATGGCTAACTAATTTAACGGTTTCTGTTAAATTCTTTTCTAGGGCACTGGTGTCTACATCCGGAACCTTTGACCACATAACTAAATTCTGCTCAAGTTTCTCTAAATTTTTTATTAAATCACCACGGACGTCTTTGCGCTCCAAAGTATCAATAATTGAAAACAGTGCATTGAAGAATACTTGATGGCTGGTTGTTATAGTGAGCTTGTTGCTGATGCATGAGTAGGCCTGAGCGAAGAGTTGCTCAAGCTTTAGGTAGTTTCGAATCCGCTCATTGAGCGGGTGTTCATATAAGACGGTAGACATACAAAGTTTTGTAACCAGTTAACCTGAGATTGAAATTAAAGCACGAATTATTTCATTGTTGATTTTTAAACCATTTTTGTCAAGGCTAAATACTTTTTATCAAGTGATACTACGATTCGTTTGATCTCTGCTAAGGTGACTTTGTCGTTATTAATTACATCATTAGCGACTGTAAGTCTTTTATCGCGATTGGTCTGACTTGCTAATATTGCTTTAACTTCCTTTAAGGAATTGTTATCTCTAAGCATGGTTCGCTCTAGCTGAGTCGCTTCTCTGACATCAATGACTAACACACGATTAACAAGAGGCAGTAAATTGTTCTCAATCAGTAAAGGCGCAACTAAAATGCAATATGCTCCCTTTGCTGCAGCAGTTTTACTTATTAGGCGGCTTCGTATTAAAGGGTGAAGTAGCTTATTCAACCAGAGTTTATCTGACTCATTGGCAAAGATTTTACTGCGCAATAGCCCACGATTAAGTTGACCATCAACTTGTATATAGTTGTCACCAAAATGCTCTGCAATGGCTTTTAATGCGGGACTGTCAATGGCAACAACTTCTCTGGCAATGATATCAGCATCGATAACTTCAATGCCTAATTCTTGAAAATGATTTGTAACAGTGGATTTACCACTGCCTATACCGCCGGTAAGGCCAATAACTAGCTTAGACATAATAAAATAACTTAGACATGATGAAATTGCTCAGACAAAGAATATAAGCTTATTAGTTAGAGTAGTTTTTCTAAATACCATGACCAAATACCTTCACCCCATAATAAAGTGATCCAACCTGCTATCGCTAAATAAGGGCCAAAAGGGATACCTTGTTCTTTTTGATGGTTTTTAAATA
This sequence comes from Colwellia sp., assembly GCA_022969215.1. Lineage (GTDB taxonomy): Bacteria > Pseudomonadota > Gammaproteobacteria > Enterobacterales > Alteromonadaceae > Colwellia. The sequence continues at coordinate 9,698 of JALJPA010000082.1, forward strand.
ACATTAAAGTAATGCCAACAATCGCGCCGACAACTGAGGCCATTAAAATAAGTAGCGGTAATAATTGCCAACCTAGCCAGGCACCAAAAACAGCAAATAATTTAAAGTCGCCAAAACCCATACCCTCTTTACCTGTTAGTAACTTAAAAAACCAAAATACAGCGAATAGGCTCATATAGCCGACTGTTGCGCCAATAACAGCATCGGTTAACGGCGCGAATGTACCATTGATGTTTATTAGTAAACCGAGCCAGAGTAGCGGTAGGGTTATTTGATCAGGCAATAACATATGATCAAAATCTATCATGGTTAATGTTATTAAGCCCCAGGTAAGGATTAAAGCAAAAAATGTTTCTGCCGTAGCGCCAAAGTGATAAGCAACAACAAGGCTTAGCAGCATTGTTGAAATTTCGATTAAAGGGTAACGTACCGAAATATTGTTAGCACACTGACTACACTTTCCTTTTAATAATAGCCAACTTAATACGGGAATATTTTCATAAAATCTAATTTTATGATTACAACTGGGGCAGCTAGAGTCAGGTTTGGATAAGGTCATCGCAGTAAGTTTTTTTGCTTTTACATTGCTTACTTCATCCGCTAAAAACTCTCGACAATCATGGTACCAAGTATATTCCATCATCTTGGGAGTACGATAGATAACAACATTAAGAAAGCTACCGATGGTTAATGATAGTAGGCCAACACTGAAATAAAACAAAGTAGCAGATTGCTGCAATGACATTATTAAATGATTAAAGAAAGAAAAGCTATTATCTAACAAAAGGGTTACCTACATATAAATTTAGAAGCTTTAAATGAAGCTTATGAGAAAATTGTGAGGGCAGCAGTAATGGAGCCTGACAGAATATGGCTCCATTACTGCTGATAATTATTTATACAATCTTACCTATTTCAAATATTGGTAAGTACATGGCAATGATCAAACCACCGATAACTACACCGAGTACCGCCATAATCATGGGCTCTAGAAGGGCGGTTAAACCATCAACGGCGTCATCCACTTGTTGCTCATAGACAGTGGCAACTTTGGATAACATATCATCCACAGCACCGGACTCTTCACCAATGGCAACCATTTGAATCACCATATCAGGAAATATTTTACAGTTACGCATGGCTAAATTCATTTGCATACCGGAGGTAACCTCTGCCCTTACCTCAAGAATAGCATCACGAAAAACGGCATTACCTGAAGCACCTGCGGCGGACTCTAGTGCATCAACTAATGGTACACCAGCAGCAAAAGTGGTTGATAAGGTCCTAGCATAACGGGCAACTGCAGCTTTCTCTAACAAATCACCAATAACAGGCAGTTTTAGAATGTTTTTATCAACACTGTCACGTAATTTTTGGCTATTTCTATGGGCGCGTTTAAATAAGAAAAGTGCTATATATAGCCCAGCTAAACCAAGGTACCAATAAGCTTGCATAAACTCGGAAATAGCGATAACAAATAAAGTAAACCCCGGTAATTCAGCACCAAAACCTGCAAATATTTCTTGGAAAACCGGGACAACAAAGATAAGTAAAATTGAGGTGACAATTGCAGCTATTACTAAAACGGCAATCGGATAAGTCATCGCTTTTTTAATTTTACTTTTCAATGCTTCGGCTTTTTCTTTATAGGTGGCAATGCGGCCATAGATGGTTTCTAATGAACCGGATTGTTCACCGGAGGCAACTAAATCACAATATAGGTCATCAAAATAAAGGGGGTGATCACGTAAACAGTCCGATAATGGAATACCTGAGGATAATTTTGACTCTACATCAGCGAGTAATTTACGCATCTTGCCATTATCATGGCCCTTACCAATCATTTGGATCGTTTGTACTAGCGGCACACCTGCGCCTAACATGGTGGCTATTTGTCTTGTTATTACAGCTATATCACCAGGAGTAATTGGCTTATCACCGCCAAGTCCGAATAATGGCTTAGGTTTTTTCTTAACTCTACTTGGTGTGATACCTTGCTTACGTAGTTGCGATTTTAATTCGATTATACTGTTAGCCGACAATTCACCGGTGATCTTTTTGCCTTTTCTGTTAACACCTTGCCAAATAAAGAGATCTTGCTCTTTGACTTTATTTTGCTTTTTAGCTGGTTTTTTTTTAGTTGTAATAGCCATTGTTAACCTTTATCCATGAATTTATCTACTTCTTGTTCTTTGCATGACGCGAGTAAAGTTTTTTATTAATCGTAACTTATCTAGTTAAGTGTGTATAATTTGACATAGTTTTATCTTATGCGGTAGTCACGCGGTTAATTTCTTCTAAACTGGTCATGCCGCTCATTGCTTTTATTAAACCTGATTGACGCAAATTGTTATAGCCTTCTTTTTGACATTGGGTGGCTATGTCAAGAGAATTACCACCCTCCATAATAATAGAAGCAATAGTTGGACTTATCTTTATTACTTCATATATACCGACACGGCCTTTATAACCGCCAGTACAGTGGGTGCAGCCTACGGGTTTAAATAACGTTATTTCTGAGAGTTTATCAGCAGGAAAACCTTGCTCAGCCAATTGCATTTCAGATAGTGGTTCTTCCTCTTTACACTGAGGGCATAAGCGTCTTGCCAAACGCTGGGCAATGATAATAGAAACCGAGCTGGCAACATTATATGAAGGCACGCCCATATTAAGTAAACGAGTTAATGTTTCAGCGGCGGAGTTGGTATGCAGTGTCGATAATACTAAATGGCCTGTTTGTGCCGCTTTAATAGCAATTTCAGCAGTCTCGAGATCTCGAATTTCACCAACCATAACAATATCGGGATCTTGTCGTAAAAAAGAGCGTAAGGCTGTGGGGAAGGTTAGTCCTGCACGGTTATTAATTTGTACTTGGTTAATACCCTCAAGGTTAATTTCCACCGGATCTTCGGCGGTAGATATATTACGTTCTTCAGTATTCAGTATATTTAAACCAGTATACAAGGATACTGTTTTACCTGAGCCGGTAGGCCCGGTAACTAAAATCATCCCTTGTGGTTGTTCTAAGGCATCCATGTATATTTTTTTTTGTTCGGGATCATAACCAAGCATATCGATGCCAAGCATAGCACTGGAGGAGTCTAATATCCGCATTACAATTTTTTCACCCCACATAGTGGGCAAAGTACTGACACGAAAATCAATAGATTTTTTCTTCGATAGCGCAAGTTTTATCCGGCCATCTTGTGGTACTCGGCGCTCGGCGATATCTAATTTCGACATAACTTTTAAGCGAGCGGCCATTCTTGAAGAAAGGGATACTGGTGGTCTAGCTATTTCAGACAATATGCCATCAATACGGAAACGGATGCGGAAGGATTTTTCATAGGGTTCAAAATGTAAATCTGAGGCGCCTTTTTTAATGGCATCGAGTAATATTTTATTAATAAAAACAACAATCGGGGCATCATCTTCTTTGTTAGCATGGTCTTCTTCTTTCTTGGCTTCTGCGACATCTATGCCCGCTAACTCTTCTGAATCGATATCACTGATATCTAGGGCATCACTTTCATCTTCTAATACTTTCTCAATACAAGTTTGTAAACTTGTCTCTTCACATAATACTAACTCAGTACTGTAACCAGTATTAAATTGAATTTCTTCTAGCGCATCTAAGTTGGTGGGATCTGACATGGCAACAAATAGTACTTTTCCACGTAAAAATAGCGGTAGGGCATTGTGTTTTATTATGAGTTTTTCGTTGCGTATCCCATCAGGAACAAGAGTCGTATCAAAGTTATTCAGTTGAATTTGTGGGTAGCCAAAGCTTTTAGAGAGGACTTTAGCAATACTGTGCCCATCAAGACTTTTGTTTTCAATCAAAAAACGAATAAAAGGTTTATTTTTCCCGACAAAATCAGCGGTAATGTCATCAATTGACTCAAGAGGTATAAGGTTCTGCTTTGATAGTGCAGATAAAACGCTGGATTGCTGGTGGCTGCCTTTCATAATTTTTAGAGATAACCTCTTGGAAATACTGGATTCGTGATTTCAGTGTAACTTATTATTACTAAAAAGCATAAAGAGATTTGGTTAACTTTTTAACTAAAAATCAACTACAAAAGCTAAATGTTAATACTCTTTTTGTTGTGATTAACAAAAACCATTAGTAAGACAAGAGCCTTGTAAAAACCACTGAACTGGAGGTGTGGTGCCATTAGGTTTTAATATATAGGTTATCCCGTCTAATTCACTGCCGTCATTTTTCCATGTAACCGTAATCACACCATTTGAAACTGCTACTCCATGACGACTAACTGTTGGAGCAGTGTCTGGTGAAATGCCATAACTTCCAGGTTGTAAATCAGAAAGAGCAAGCTTTGCGCCTCCTGATGTAAGCTTAGTTTCTATAGCTATAATAATTGCATTCTTGGCGGGTTTTGTTTCAAGCGCGGCCTCAGAAAACTTAGTCCGGCTGACATAGGTTTGATAAGTAGGTAAGGCCACAGCTGCTAATATTCCGATTATAGCAACAACAATCATAAGCTCTATAAGTGTAAACCCGGAATGATTTATTCTATTTATACCTGAACGATTAAGTACTGATAGCATTACTTACTCCCGCGATATCTGGTAGGACTTAATACAAAAAATTAAGGCTCCCTCAGGAGCCTTAATAGAATAGTTACTTGATAAACTTATATCAACAATTAACAGAAACCTTTAGTTAAACAAGTACCACCTTGTGTCCAAGCAATTGGCGCTGTAATACCATCAGCTGTTAATGTATAAGTTACACCAGCAAGATCACCACCACCAGTTTCCCATTCAATAGTAATCACACCTGCAACAACTTTTGAACCGTGAACACCTGCACCAGCAGCAATATCAGCTGGAATCCCTAAAGCTCCACCAACAAGCGCTGCAGAGTTAGCAGGACTTTTAGTTTGCACCGCTACTTCAATAGCAGACTTTAATGGTGTGGCAGCTAAAACAGCTTCAGCAAATTTTGCGCGATCTGCATAGGTTTTATAAGCAGGTAATGCTACTGCCGCCAAAATACCGATGATTGCCACAACAATCATTAATTCAATCAGGGTAAAACCTTTTTGTGCACTTTTTTTCATTTGTTGTAAGTTTTTCATAATTATATTTCCATCTATTTTTTACGGGGGCTAACTTCATACTGCGACAAAATTTATTAAATGTAAAACTTTGTAGCGACTTTTTTTATTTTTATTACTGATTAATCATTAGCTGATTATTTTGTAACCCATTATTAACTATGGGTTAACTTTTGCCCGAACTTTTTACTTTATTAACAGTAATTACGCTAAGGGGGTTAAAGTTCAATGTCAACTCATTAAAGTGCTAATTCAATTTAAGTAAGTATTAATTAAAGTGATGGCTCCCTTATAGTTAATAGCAGTAATAAATATCAGAGTACTAAGCCAAATTATTATAAATAATGAGCTAAGTGAACTTTGATATATAGAAAGATACAGTAAGAAAGTTATTCAGGCTATTACAGGTCATTACAAAGGTAACTTATCTAGCCTGATACTTAAGTTACTTTGACGACATTCACTTAATTTGAAACTAATTCAATGACACAAACAAGTAAACCTCTTCATAGGTGAAGACATTATTTATAAAACAATGGGGAATATAGGTGACCTTTGCTAATTATTTCTGTATAATCCGCGCTCCCTGCGTTACAAATGCCTATTGTTTTGTGGTTTCTTGTTAAGTCCCCTATAAACAGTGGCGCTGGACTCGATGCTCGAAGGGGCAGTGGCGTAGTCCATTTAACGGACAATATAAGCTTATTGCTTTTATTGTTATTTAAGTAACATTTATAAGATTGGGTTTTTTAATGAAAACTTTTGTAGCTAAACCAGCAAGCGTACAACGCGAATGGTTCTTAGTGGACGCCGAAGATAAAACTTTAGGTCGTATCGCTACCGAAATTGCAAGCCGTTTACGCGGTAAGCATAAAGTAGAATATACTCCTCACGTAGATACTGGCGATTATATCGTTGTTATCAATGCTGAGAAAGTACGTGTAACAGGTAACAAAGCGAAAGGTAAAATTTACTACTCGCATACTGAGTTCCCTGGTGGTCTTAAGCAAATTAGCTTTGAAAAGCTAATTGAAAAAGCACCAACGCGCGTTCTTGAATTTGCTGTTAAAGGCATGTTACCTAAAGGTCCTTTAGGTCGTGAAATGTTCCGCAAATTAAAAGTATATGCAGGCCCTGAGCATGCACATACTGCACAACAACCACAACTTTTGGAGCTTTAAGCAATGGCTGATAATCAATATTACGGTACTGGTCGTCGCAAGAGCTCAACTGCTCGTGTGTTTATGAAAGCTGGTAACGGTGTAATCACAATTAATAAACGTGATATCGCGGAATACTTTCCACGTGAAACGGCTGTTATGGTTGTTCGTCAACCATTAGAGTTAGTTGAAATGGTAGAAAAGTTTGACTTTAACATCACTGTAACTGGTGGTGGTATTTCTGGTCAAGCTGGCGCGATTCGTCACGGCATTACTCGTGCATTAATGGTATTCGATGAAACTTTACGTGGTTCTCTACGTGCTGCTGGATTCGTTACTCGTGATGCGCGTAAAGTTGAACGTAAGAAAGTTGGTCTTCATAAAGCACGTAAGAAGCCACAATTCTCAAAACGTTAATTTTCGTTATGCTCAGCATTTATGCGGCGTTGTTATCATTATTTGTCCCAGTCATTTAGCTTACCTAAATTCAGGGACTCTTAATTCAACACCTTGCCTAATTGCAGAACATCTAGAAAATATGAGCCATATATACAGCGTGTATATGGCTTCAAAAAACCGACCTTGTGTCGGTTTTTTTATATCTATAATTTCCTTTCATCTAAACATCAAATTCCATTTACTCTAGTCTAAATATACTTTATTTATCCTATTTCAAAGTATTTCAAATTATTTCTGCTTTTACAGTACCTAAGCCCCTTTTTACCTTGTAAAAAACGCGCTATTTCTTTATGATCGTAAAAATTTTTTTGTCGATATACCACTTGGTATAAATTTGAGCTAATAAAAACAGCAGTCCCACATATGGCGTATAATCTATATTACGCTTCGTTTGGTATAAAAATAACTGTTTTCTTAGAGTCTTAGTTGGAGAGTATAAATGAGCAATGTGCCTGTGAATAACGGCCGCAGACGCTTCCTAACTGCAGCTACCGCTGTTGTTGGTGGTGTTGGTGTGGTCGGAGCAGCTGTGCCTTTTATTGCTTCCTGGAACCCAAGTGCTCGCGCGAAAGCTGCGGGTGCTCCAGTTGAAGTTAATGTAGGTAAAATACAGCCTGGTCAATTAATCCGTGCAGAATGGCGAGGTAAACCCGTTTACGTCGTACGTAGAACGGAAAAGACAGTTAGTGATTTAGCTAAGCATGATGACCAGTTGCGAGATCCCAATTCAGAAATGGCGCAACAGCCTAGTTATGCAACCAACGCTTATCGCTCAATTAAACCTGAGTTTTTAGTTGCCTTAGGTGTTTGTACTCATTTAGGTTGTGCTCCAACTCACCATGGCGGTGATTTTGAGGAATTCGTTGAAGGCGTGCCAAACGGTTTCTTCTGTCCATGTCACGGTAGTAAATTTGATATGGCTGGCCGAGTTTTTCAAGGCGTTCCTGCACCATTAAACTTAGTGGTTCCCGAGCACTCATTTATTAGTGATGACACCCTATTAATCGGTGTTGGTCAAGGAGACGCATAATGTTAATGAAGTTATTTACCGATTTCATGGGCTGGATAGATAAACGTTTACCAGTGACTGATGCTTGGAACAAACATTTAGCACAATACCCAGCACCAAAGAACTTTAACTTTTGGTACTTTTTTGGCTCTTTAGCCATGTTAGTACTAGTTAACCAAATCCTTACTGGTATTTGGTTAACAATGAACTATGAACCATCTGGCGACGGCGCGTTTGCCTCAATTGAATACATAATGCGTGATGTCGACTTCGGTTGGTTATTACGTTTTATGCATTCTACCGGTGCTTCAGCATTCTTCGTAGTAGTTTATATGCATATGATGCGCGGCCTAATGTATGGTTCGTATCAAAAGCCACGTGAATTACTATGGATCTTCGGTATGTTGATCTTCTTAGTATTAATGGCTGAAGCTTTCATGGGTTACTTATTACCATGGGGCAATATGTCTTTCTGGGGTGCGCAAGGTATTATTT
>JALJPA010000083.1 GCA_022969215.1 Colwellia sp.
CCTCTTTGTACAAAGCTGCATAGCGATTTTAAATGACTATCCGGATTATACCGCGGTTATTGTCGGGGGTATTACCGCTAAGCACAAGAAATTTACCCAAGAACTAAGTGACAGTATTGCCCAAGCTGGTTTATCTGATCGAATAATTTTTGCCGGTGAGCAGGACTTTGCTGAAATTCCAAAAATATTTAGCAGTTTATCGCTAGTGGTTGCTCTGAGTGAAAGTGAAGGCTTTGGCTTAACCATTCTTGAAGCTATGAGTAGTGGTGCTGCTGTACTTGCCAGTGAAGCAGGTGCTTGGCCTGAAGTTATTCGTCAAGGGATCGATGGTTATGTCGTTCCGGTAAATGATTTGGCGGCAGTGAAAGATAAAATGGCGCTATTACTGAGTGATGAATCTAAGCTTGCTCAAATCGGCCTAGCTGGTCGACAACGTGTTGAAGAACATTATTCTGTTGAAAGAGAAGCAACTGAACTGACCCGCTTCCTTAAAACCTTAGTGTAATAGGTGAGTATGTAGTCGTTATTCTTTAATGTTTTTACTTTTTTATTAAGTAACCCGTTGTTAAGTAATCTTAGCGTTAGCTAGCAGGAAATGAACTGAATATCTGCTTAGGCTAAGCTATTTAGTAAGCTACAGGGCACCTTATGCGTTGCCATTTTCATACTATTTATCATACCAATTCCATTAAATTATTGCCCACTTGTTCGGGATAAAATACCCCAGGCGGCTTTGCTTTATTTTTTCTGTGCACAACAAGATCACAAACTTAATGAAATTGGTATTAAACAACGAATAGAGTGTGCCTACCTCTGGTTAAATACCCGAGAAAAAAAGCCCTAAGCAATATTTTTGCTTAGGGCTTTTTAATAGCTGAATTAACAGGGTATAAGTTAAGGGGAATTATTAATCGATAGATTAATTAACTACCATTAAACCGGCGTTAATCGCAGTTAGATCTTCATCTGTGATAGTACCAGCCGCACGTTTCAATAATAAAACGTTTTGAATATAGGCATAACGTGTTGTAGATAAATTACGTTTAGCGTTATATAAATTTTGCGTGCTATCTAATACATCAACTATGGTACGAGTACCCACTTCAAAACCTGCTTCAGTGGCTTCTAATGCTTTTTGGGCACTTAATACCGATTGTTCAAACGCTTTTATTGCTGAGATAGCGGCGATAACAGTATTGTAGGCATTACGTGTGGTACGAACAACATTGCGGTGTGTTAATGATAAGTCTTGGCTGGCTAAAACAAAGCTATTTTGTGCTTTACGCACTGAACTTTGAATTGCACCACCTGAGTAAATTGGCACATTTAATTGTACACCAAGGGAGTAACCATTTACACCAGGAGCATTTATTGTTGCCGCATTACCAAAGGTTGACTCTTCATCTTTACCACTGTAACTAGCGCCAAAATCTAAGGTTGGATAATGGCCAGATCGGGCGATATCAATATTATCTTGCGCGATATCAATACCTACTTTAGCGGTAATTAAATCCAGATTTTTAGCTTCTGCAGTCATTTGCCATTCATCGGCACTATTAGGGATCGGCGTGCTAGTGCTAAAACGCTGGGTGTTTAATACACTGACATTTCTTGGATAAGTATTCGTGATTACCCGTAACTCTTCTTCCGCTTGGAAAATAGCATTTTCGGCACGAATTTCTTCGGTAACAGCACTGTCGAATTGTGCTTGTGCTTCATAAACATCGGTAATTGCGGTTAAGCCGACCGAAAATCTTTGTTTAGTTTGCTCAAGTTGGCGGGCAATAGCGTCTTTTTCAGCGGTGGCAAAAACAAGATCATCTTTAGTACTGAGTAAATCAAAATAAGCTGAAGTCACGCGAGTAATTAGGTCTTGTTTAGCTACTTGGTAAGTTAAATCACTTTGATGAGCGGCTTTTTCGGCGTTGCCTAAACGTAACCAGCTATCATGATGATAAAGCTGCATATTTAAGTTGGCGCCATAAGTTAAACTGGAAAAGTCAGAGGTCCCCACAAAAGCAGGAGCATCATCAGGGGTTAGGTAAGATTCTTGTTCACCAATGTTGTAACCGCCAGAGAGATTAATTTGCGGTAATAAAACCGATCTAGCTTGAACAATATCTTCTTTTACGATCATAAACTGCGCTTGTGCTTTAAGTACCACAGGATCGTTTAATAATGCCTGCTGGTAAACCGTCAGTAAATCATCAGCTTGGGCTTGTGTACTGCTAATCGCAGCGGTTATCGCTATAATTAGGGTGCTTAGTGTTTTTTTCATGAGTAAGGAATTCCTTGGGTGTATTACTCTTATTATTCATTTATTGATATTAGTTGGTAGAGTATCCTACATGGATTTTTAAATTAACCAAATAAAATAACTGTTTACTAGTGTAACAAATTATTTTGTCAAAGAGATTTTCAATGAAAAGTAATAAAAATAAGCGATTAGCTATGCTGAAATTCAATAATGAGCAGGTGACTGTGCACTCGGTTGACACCAAGTATCAGGGCTTTTTTAAAATGAATGAATACACACTGCAGCATAAACTTTTTTCAGGGCAGCAAAGTCAGACATTTACCCGAGAAGTTTTTGAGCGTGGCGATGCCGTCGTTGTTATGCCTTATGATATTAAGCAAGATAAGGTGCTGTTAATCGAGCAATTTCGAGCGGGCGCTATCCGGGGTGAAGATAGCCCCTGGTTATTAGAGTTTATTGCCGGTATGTTTGATGATAATGAAAGCCCAATTGAAGTGGCTATACGAGAAGCAAAAGAAGAAGCTGATATAACCCTTAGTGCCGATAATTTACAACCGATCATGGAGTACCTTTCTAGTCCTGGCGGTATGAGTGAACGTATTCATCTCTATTTAGCGCATTTTGACAGTGATAAAGTCAGTGATGGTGAAGTTTATGGCTTACTCGAGGAAAATGAAGATATTTTATTGCACCTTGTCAGTCGCACTAAGGCTTTGGAGTTGTTAATGCAAGGTAAAATCACTAACGCCGCCACTATTATCGGGTTACAATGGCTTGAAATGAATTATCAATCACTATTTACTAAATAAATGGGCACGAAAAGTACTGCTTTAAATGAAGTATTTCAGAAAGGTAGTGACTAAGAGGCAGTTATGAGTTTTTTTCCCAATAGAGCGTTGGTTAATGGGGTTAGAAAAAATTATCAACCTAACTTAGTTAGCTTGATGACTTTGTGCGCCAACAACTATATGTTATTGCTGAAGGTGTTAGCGGGGAAATCAGCGCTTGATGAAAAACGCCATTTTTTTATTAGTGACTTCCTCTCTTATCAAGTAACCGTAACAGAGGTGACTCGTTATACCTCTGTTATTAGCTTTGAGCAGGAAAGCTTACGCCATTCCCTTAAAAATATTCCCTGTGTTGTCGCCAGTGCGCTACATCCGCGGATGACTATTCGTTTATATCACGATGCTCGCATGGCGGAAGTACTGGCTACACAAGATATCAGGCAGGTAAAGCCTCGTTACGACTACCCTAATAGACAAATGCATCAACAAGATGAAAAGCAGCAAACTAATCAGTTTTTAAATGAATGGCTACATTTATGTTTACGTTTAGGGCAAGTGAATGTTGAATTACATTCTTAAGTTATAGAATGTTAATCTACGAGCTGTGAATTTATGAACTTATCAGATGATATCCCATTGAATAGTAAGCCCATAGTGTTAGCGCAAATAAGCGATAGTCATTTGTTTTCCTCTGTTGACGGCATGCACCATGGCCACAATGTTTTCGAAAATCTTAAAAAAGTCTTATTGAGTATTAGTGATAACCCCAAAATTGACTATGTCGTTTTTACCGGTGATTTAACCCAAGATCACAGCGAGCAGTCCTACCAAAATTTTGCTGACCTTGTCCGTGAGTGTGGTGTTGCCATACCTATTTATTATTTAGCGGGTAATCACGATGAGCCAGAATTGTTAGCTAAGTACTTTGCTGCAGCGCCGTTTTCATCAGATACTAGTATTGAGCACCTGCATTGGCAAGTTCAACTCGTGGACAGCAAAAGCGCAACACCCGCAGGATATGTCAGTGAGCAAGCATTAGCTAAAATGCAAACTGCTATCAAGCAAGGTAAACATCAGCTCGTTATGATGCATCATCATCCTATAGATGTCGGTTATTTTATTGATAAACATGGTTTGCAAAATAAAGCGGACTTTTGGCAAGCCATAAATGACTATGACAATATTCAAGCCATTGCCTGTGGCCATGTACATAGTGCTATGCAACTCTCGAAGCAAAGTGAACCAGCTGTGGTAGTTAATGCATCTAATGGACCTAACGCAATTAAAACAACTAAAGCCGCAACAACTCAATCGACAGCAGCAAATAAGGCAGTTACTTTGTATACCTGCCCGGCAACATCGATACAATTTGACCCTAGTGTTGATGACGTGGCTGCTTTAGCGAAAGGACCGGGTTATCGAATTTTTAATTTATCTGCTGATGGTAACTTGCATACAGATGTCGTTTACTTATAAATAGTGCGTTTATCCCAGATAGTACAACCTACAGCCGCTTCACCTGAAACGGGTATATATAGTAGAAGCTTCTTTAAGAAATAGCTGAGTTACTGCCTTCATTATTAACAGAATAAATAGTATTATGAAAAAAAACATCCTCTATATTCATGGTTTTAACTCTTCGCCATTGTCGCTAAAAGCTGAGCAAACCCGTCAATATTTAGCTAAAAACTATGCTGATGTTGGCTTTGTCTGCCCACAATTAGCGTCGACACCAGCTAAAGCTATTAGTCAATTAGAGCAGCTCATTGAAAGTCACAGTCCAAATAGCCAGTGGTATTTAATCGGCTCTTCATTAGGCGGTTATTTTGCTAGTTATCTGGAGGGAAAATATAACTGTTTAGCGGTGTTAGTGAATCCAGCAATAACACCTTATAAGTTATTGCATGACTATATTGGTGAACAGGTTAACCCTTATACCCAAGAGGTGTACCAAGTAACCGAAGAACATATACAGCAATTGCAAGCGCTTGAACAAGCAGCACCGACAATTGATGACAAGAGAAAAAATAATTACCTAGTTATGGTACAAACAGGTGATGAAGTGTTAAATTACCAACAAGCTGTGGGGAAATATCAATATTGTCGATTAATAGTACAAGAAGGAGGCGATCATAGTTTTATCAATTTTGATAAATGCTTAGCCACCATAAGTGACTTCTTTCAACTTGATAATACCCAATAAATTAGTCCTCTTGGCTTCACATACATGGCTATGACCACCAATGAAATTAGCGATAGCTAAGACAATAAATATCTAAACCTTTTAACCGCGATTAAATTGAGTTTCAAATGACTGACCAATACAACTCCGACTCCATTGAAGTACTCAGTGGCTTAGATCCCGTTCGCCGCCGTCCAGGTATGTATACTGATACCACAAGACCCAATCATTTAGGTCAAGAGGTAATTGATAACTCAGTGGATGAAGCGCTTGCCGGCCATGCACAAAATATTAGTGTTATTTTATATGAAGATCAGTCACTTGAAATAATCGATGATGGCCGTGGTATGCCTACTGATATTCACCCTAAAGAAGGGGTTTCAGGGGTAGAACTTATCTTTTGTAAGCTGCATGCAGGAGGTAAGTTTTCCAATAAAAGTTACCAGTTTTCCGGTGGTTTACATGGTGTTGGTATTTCGGTCGTAAATGCCTTATCGACTCGGGTCGATGTCAGTGTTCGTCGAGACAGTAAAATCTATCAAATGGCCTTTGAAAATGGCTATAAGGTAGAAGAACTGCGCGAAACTGGCACAGTAGGAAAACGTAACACTGGCACCAGTGTTAAGTTTTGGCCCGATGCTAGCTATTTTGATACCGCTAAATTTTCGGTCCGTCACCTCACCCATTTACTTAAAGCTAAAGCGGTATTATGCCCGGGCTTAACCATTAAATTCCATGACAAAATTGAAGATAAAAAATATCAATGGTGTTATGAATACGGACTTACCGATTACTTAAAAGATGCAATAAAAGACTATATATCGTTACCGGAAGAACCTTTTACGGGCAGTTTTACTTCTCAACATGAAACGGCCGATTGGGCGGTTACTTGGTTACCAGAAGGCGGCGAAAGTATTGGTGAAAGTTACGTTAACTTAATCCCAACGGTTGCTGGTGGTACTCATGTTAATGGTATGCGCCAAGGACTGCTTGAGTCGATGCGAGAGTTTTGTGAATTTCGTAATATTTTACCGCGCGGGGTAAAACTAACTCCAGATGATATTTGGGATAAATGTAGTTATATCTTATCGATTAAGATGCAAGATCCACAATTTGCTGGACAGACTAAAGAGCGATTATCGTCACGTCAATGTGCCGCCTTTGTTACTGGTGTGGTTAAAGACTCCTTTAGTTTGTGGCTAAACGAACATACAGATAAAGCTGAACTATTGGCAGAGTTTTGTCTCAGTAATGCACAAAAGCGTATGCGAGCCAGTAAAAAGGTAGTGCGGAAAAAAATTACTTCTGGTCCAGCTTTACCCGGTAAGTTAACCGATTGTGGTAGCCAGGACTTAGCCCGTACCGAATTGTTTTTGGTGGAAGGTGACTCCGCTGGCGGTAGTGCTAAACAAGCTCGCGATCGCGAGTTTCAAGCGATTATGCCGCTACGTGGTAAAATTTTAAATACTTGGGAAGTCGATTCAGGGCAAATATTAGCATCGGAAGAAGTACATAATATCTCAATAGCTTTAGGGATTGATCCTGACAGTGATGACTTATCAGAGCTACGTTACGGTAAGATTTGTATTTTAGCGGATGCCGATTCTGATGGACTGCATATTGCCACCTTATTGTGTGCCTTATTTACTCAGCACTTTTTACCGCTTGTTCAAGCGGGTCATATTTATGTTGCTATGCCGCCATTATATCGAATCGATATCGGCAAAGAAGTTTTTTATGCTTTAGATGAAGCAGAAAAAGAGGGTATTTTAGATCGAATCGAAGCCGAGAAAAAACGCGGTAAAGTCAACGTGCAACGCTTTAAAGGCTTGGGTGAAATGAACCCGTTGCAGTTACGTGAAACCACCATGGATCCAAATACTCGTCGCTTAGTACAACTTACCGTTGACGATCATAGTGAAACCATGGAATTGATGGATATGTTATTGTCGAAAAAACGTGCCGGTGACCGTAAAGCATGGCTACAAAGTAAAGGTGATATGGCTGTCGTTTAAGCGGCTTTCAATTATCAGTTTATTCATATAATCAAAAGAAAATAATAATAAATAAAAACAAAATAGGGACATGGAAATGAATACAGAACATATTCCGGGTTATTTGGCTGGCGCTGATAGTGACCCATTAATGGTGATAATGACTGTAATTCTGGTGGTAATAATCTTAATTGCCGGAGTTTTATACTTTAAGTTACACGCTATACCTGAGCATATTGCTCACGGAAAGAATCATAGCCAAATACAGCTTATCGCCATATTAACAATCTTAGCTTTATTTACCCATAACAATATATTTTGGGTGGCAGCCTTAGTATTAGCAGTAGTTGAACTACCCGACTTTTTGGCCCCGTTAAAGTCTATTGCTAAGTCTCTAGAGACCATAGCCCAAAGTAAGCAGCAAGCAATACAATCAAGTGCACAAGTTGACACTCAGCAGGAATCTCAGCTGGAGCCTCAGTCAGACTCTCAGCTAGAAACGCAAGAGTCTGTGATTATTAAGGAGCGCAACTAAAATGTTAGAAGTTCTTTTATGTTCACTTATCACCATTTTGCCAGATTACTTGTTTCGAAAATATCGCCAAGGTATGACTTGGGGTAAAGAGATTACCTTCTTTACTATGTGGTATGAACTGCGCTGGGGAATATCAGCTTGTGTTATCTTATCTATTTCATTAGTGACTTTGATTTTTTATTACCACCCATCGACCACTAATGCCACGCCCATGTTTCGAACTGTATCGATAATGCCTGAGAAAAGTGGCCGAGTGCAGCATGTTTTTGTTGAGAATCACCAGCAAGTGACAGCGGGAACTGCGCTTTTTAGCATGTATGATGAATCACAAGTAGCAGCTATTGAAAAAGCGGAAGCACAAGTTCGGCAAGTTGAGGCTGAGTTTGTAACCGCTTACGCGCAACATGCAGTGACAATAAGTGTGGTCGAAAGGGATAAGAGTACTTACCAGCGTGCACAACATGAATACGATCGCAAAAAGAAGTTATCACTTAAAGGTCTAAATATTATCAGTGCCAGCGAAGTGCAGAGAATGGCTGATACCGTAGCCATTAATAAAGCGGGTGTATTGGCTGCTCTTGCTAATCAAGCATCAGCCGAAGGGGTTTTAAGTACAATTCTTCCGGCCAAAAGAGCCAGTGCTCTAGAAGAGTTAAACTCAGTAATGGTTGATAAGGCTAAGCGGACAATTTATGCCCGTATTGATGGTGAATTGCAACAATTTGCTTTACAACCGGGTGACTTTGTTAATCCTATGATTCGCGCAGCGGGGATCCTGGTACCCACGACCGGTGAGGCTTCAGGAAAAGAAGCAGTGCACGCCGGCTTTAATCAATTAACGGCGAATGTTATTAAGGTGGGAACTTTTGCTGAAATCACCTGTATGTCTAAGCCGTTCACCATTATCCCGATGAAGGTGGCAAGCGTGCAGAGTGTTATTGCTACCGGGCAAATAAGGGCAGTTGAGACCTTATTGGATATACAAGAAAGAGCAAGACCTGGCACACTAACGGTAAAACTTGTGCCTTTATATGAAGGTGGACTTGATGGAGTTATTCCAGGAACAAAATGTATTGCTAATGTTTATAGCTATCATCATGAATTAATTAACAGTGGTACGTTAAGCACTACTGAATCAATCTATTTTCATATGGTTGATACGGTTGGGATTGTTCATGCCATGATCTTACGAATTCAAGCCTTGATGTGGCCTGTTAAGGGCTTAGTTTTCTCAGGGAATTAAATACTTAAGTCACAGCCGCTATGCTTTGTTATAAAACCCTAATAGCTTGGTAAGTTCGAATACTTAAAAAATCCTCTTCGCATATTTACAGTGCAGAGGTTTTTTTATGGCTAAAATAAAGTGAGTTTACTGCCAAGACATTAGTAGTTCTTTATGCAAAGTTGTCTAGGTGAAGGTACTATAGTAAGTATGAATGACTAGATAGTAAGGAAGCTATGGTGCTGGTGTACATTACTGAGGTGTTTTGCTGAGGGGAAATAAAAGTAGCCTGATTAAATCACATAATACCTCTGGTGATTTAATCAGGCCATTTAACAATAATTCTATTTTTATGAGGTTGAAGGAACTTCTTTTGTTGTCGCTAGCTCTTCTGCTACCGATGACTCAGTAGTTACTGAAGCTTCTGCAAGTTCATCTTCTTCATCAAAATCAACGACATCACCGTCAGGAAGAATTGCATTTAAAAGTAGGGCAATTAGCGAGCCGGTAGTAATACCAGAGGCTAAAATTACTTTAATGAAATCAGGTAATTGACTTAGTAATTCTGGACGAACGGTTACTGCCATACCTGCACCAATACTTACCGCGATAATAATACCGTTTCTTTTGGTATGTTTAGTCTGAGATAAAATATTTATGCCTGCAGTGATTATCATAGCAAACATAACTAAGCCTGCTCCGCCAAGTACTGGCAGTGGTATAGCCACTACTAATGCACCGATAACTGGGAAAAGCCCAGCAAGAATCAACATAGCACCAGTAATCGCGACAACATAGCGACTAGCAACACCTGTCATACCTATGATACCTACATTTTGCGAGAAAGAAGAAAAAGGCGTGGTAGAGAATACTGACGCTAAAGCCGAACCTAGCCCGTCACACAAAATACCGCTAGATAATTTCTTACCCGTTAGTTTAGTTTTAGTCACATTCGATAAAGCTAAGAAATCACCTGTTGATTCAACTATGGTAACTAAATAAGCGATAGACATACCGATAATACCGCTAATTGGAAAAGATAAACCAAAATGGAAAGGGCTAGGTAAAGCAAATAATGGTGCTTCTTGTACTGGTGTAAAGTCAACAAGACCTAAGGTAACACAAACAATAAACCCGACTACCATACCAATAACTACCGCAGCTGCAGACAATATACCTTTACCAAACATAGATAACAGTACTACCGTTATTAACACCAGCATACCTATGGCTAAGTTTGGTAATGAAGCATAACCTTCACTGCCAACTTGTCCTCCAGCAAACCAATCAACGGCAACTGGAATTAACGACAGACCAATCAAGGTAACTACAGTACCGGTAACAATCGGTGGGAAAAATTTTCTGATGAATGGCATAAAGAAGCTGCCAATAATCATCACGAGTGAAGCGACGAGTGCTGAGCCTAAAATACCGGCAACGCCATGCTCAAAGCCAATGGCAATAGAAACACCAACAAAGGTAAAGCTAGTACCCATAACACAAGGAAGCCTGATGCCCACTGGGCCAACACCTTTACATTGAATAATAGTAACTACACCAGAAACAAGCATTGCCGCGTTAACTAGTACTACAATATCTTCTACTGGCAAACCTAAAACGCCGCCAACCACTAAAGGCACGGTAATTATAGCCCCTAAAGCAGCAAGTAAGTGCTGGGCTGCCAATATCAGGCTGGTGCCTGTTGGAGGCTTATCTTCAACGTTATATAATATTTCCATAATAGCTCTCTCTGTTATTTTTCTTTATTATTTTAATAGGTTACAGCAGGGTGTTAGCTATTAATTAGCCAGAGCTGTGGCAACCTTATGAAAAAAACTGTGTTGAAAACTTACATAAAGCTGTCACTAGTGTCAATTAATGGCCGTGGTAATATTAGGGCTATTTACTTAGTGCTTGGTTATTTTTAGATTAATGTAGTGTTTTATCTAGCAAAGAGTGTCGCTTCTCTGTTTTAGTAATGCAGGTAAAACAACGTGCTAGCGACTTTTGTTAT
Source organism: Colwellia sp. (assembly GCA_022969215.1). GTDB lineage: Bacteria > Pseudomonadota > Gammaproteobacteria > Enterobacterales > Alteromonadaceae > Colwellia. Next base: position 10,993 of record JALJPA010000083.1, read on the forward strand.
GAAATATGGGTGTGTAAAAAAACATCGTTTTAATTTCACATGGTGAAACCGGTTTTTATAAGGCAAGTTTTTATAAAGAAACAACTGTTAAGTTAACTCGTTATTATTAAGTATTTTAACTAAACGCTTACATATACATATGGAAAATCATATGTATAATGTGAGGCAACTAATCGCAGAGACCAAGTTCGAGCTAACGAGACAGAAATTAATGAATACTGCTACAAAACGAGTTACAGAAAGTGACTGCTTATTATTTTTTAAAGTCATGGCTGATGATACACGCTTGAAAATCATATTGATGTTGATGTGTGAAAGTGAATTGTGTGTTTGTGAACTGACTCATGCGTTGGAGTTATCTCAGCCGAAAATATCTCGCCACATAGCATTATTAAAAAAACAACAGCTACTTAGCGAACGTAAGTCAGGTCGTTGGGTTTATTACTCTATGGCAAAACCGCTTTCGCAATGGAAACAAGCAGTCATCAAAAGTTGCTTTGAGGAAAACTTGCCGGTGATTGATGAATGTCTTAAAAATTTAGCAATGATGGGTGAACGCCCGGAACGTGCGCAACAGTGTTGTAATTAAATCAGCTCGTTTAGAGAATAATAGGAAGAACTAATGACAATTAAAGTAGGCATAAATGGCTTTGGCCGTATGGGTCGATTAATTTTACGCGCTGCCTGGCATTGGCCAGAGGTGCAGTTTATTCAAATTAATGATCCCGCTGGTGATGCCGCAACACTGGCTCACTTACTTAATTTTGATTCTATTCATGGTCGTTGGCAATATGAAGCGACAGCTAGCGATAAGGTAATGCATATTGAAGACAAGCAGTTAATCGTTAGCCAGAATAATGGCATAGCTGAAACTGACTGGTCAGCGTGTGATTTGGTTATTGAAGCTTCAGGCGTGATGCGCGATAAAGCTAAGCTGCAAGCTTACTTTACTCAAGGTGTTCAAAAAGTACTGGTTACCGCGCCGATGAAGTTAACCCAAGATAGCTCAGGTAATATTTTAGATCAGGATATCGTCAATATTGTTATGGGTGTTAATCAACATTTATACCAAGAAGATAAGCATAGTATTGTCACTGCTGCCTCATGTACCACTAACTGTTTAGCGCCTGTGGTTAAAGTCTTACAAGATAATATTGGCATAAAACATGGCAGCATGACTACCATTCACGATATTACCAACACCCAAACCATTTTAGATGCACCCCATAAAGATTTACGCCGTGCACGTGCCTGTGGCCAGTCGCTCATTCCAACCACGACCGGCTCGGCAAAAGCCATCACCGATATTTTCCCTGAGCTAAAAGGTAAGTTAAATGGTCATGCGGTGCGAGTGCCACTGGCAAATGCCTCATTAACTGATTGTGTATTTGAAATGCAGCGTAATGTCAGTGTTGAAGAAATAAATCAATTAATGTCCAATGCCGCAGCAGGGGAATTAAAAGGAATTTTGGGCTATGAAGAAAGGCCTTTAGTTTCCGTTGACTATAAAACCGATGCCAGATCTTGTGTCGTCGATGCTTTATCAACTATGGTGGTAAATGATACGCAGTTGAAAATGTATTTATGGTATGACAATGAATGGGGCTATGCTAATCGTAGTGCTGAGTTGATGAAACTTATGGCAAACAGCTTAACCAGTCATAGCGAGTAATAGCTTGTTTTCATTGAGTTCACTGTTTCCAGCAGTAAAATTATCTGCACCGGTAAAAAAGTACCTAGTGATCACAGCTAACTATTGGGCCTTTACCTTAACCGATGGCGCGTTGCGCATGTTGGTATTGCTTTATTTTTATCAATTAGGTTATAGCCCATTAGCTCTAGCTAGCTTATTTATTCTTTATGAAGTTTTTGGCGTTATTACTAACCTTGTAGGTGGCTGGCTGGGGGCTCGCATTGGCTTAAATAAAACCATGTTCATTGGTTTAGTGATACAGGTATTCGCTTTATCAATGTTGGCAGTGCCAGGTGAGTACTTAAGTATTTCGTATGTCATGTTTGCGCAAGCACTGTCGGGCATTGCTAAAGATCTCAATAAAATGAGTGCTAAGTCGAGTATTAAGTTATTAGTCACAGATCTAGATAGCGAGCAAGGGCAAAGTAAGCTTTTTAAGTGGGTGGCTTTACTGACAGGCTCCAAAAACACCTTAAAAGGTATTGGTTTTTTTCTTGGTGGTATATTGTTGGCTCTTTTGGGCTTTCAAAACTCACTATTACTGATGGCTGTTACCTTAGCAATTGTTGCTTTAAGTACTTATCCTTTGCTTCGTGGTGATATAGGTAAAACACGTTATAAAGCAAAATTCAGTCAGTTATTCTCAAACAATGCACCGTTAAATTATTTATCTGCAGCGCGTTTATGTCTGTTTGCTGGTCGTGATGTTTGGTTTGTTATTGCGTTACCTGTTTATTTGGTAAGCCAATTGCAATGGCAACACCAAGGTGTCGGCACTTTTCTTGCCAGTTGGATTATATTTTATGGCATCATTCAAGCGAACGCGCCAAAGCTGCTTTGCTTGTTATCAGGAACGAGAAAAAGAAATAATTATCAACAAACAGGATTTTGGTCGGTATTATTGGCACTAGTAACCTTGCTTTTATCTGTCGCTATTTACCTTTTTCCGCACAGTAATAACGTACTCATTTCAGGATTATTTATATTTGCTGCAGCCTTTGCTATAAATTCATCTTTACATAGTTATCTTATTATCAGCCTTGCTAGAGATGAAGGCGTGTCTATGGATGTCGGCTTCTATTATATGGCTAATGCCATGGGCCGGCTGCTAGGAACCGTTCTCTCAGGTGTTATCTTCCAGCAATTTGGCTTAACAGCCTGTATGTTTATTGCCTTTATATTCATGTTACTCGCCAGTTACTTTGTTCGAAAAGTAGCGTAAATAGTCAAAGATTACGGTTTAACTCTTAGCGTAAATCGTTTTATACTGCTTTAATCGCATTTATCAGCGAGTGCCGATCTGCTTATTAAGGAATTACCGTTTGTTGTGCTTTGCTAAAAAAATCACTCTAGCTATACAAATAGTTATCTGTACTGCCATTTTCATTGCTCCGATACCGAGTACTGCCCAAGAAAGTATCGATCTGAAAAAATTTAATCAAATTGCAGCGCAAGTAAAGGAACTTAAAAAGACCGATCTCGTCCTCTCCCTCAAGCAGTTAACGGTTTATGAAGACTTGCTTAGCGCCCTCACCATTGAACAAAATTTAGTGTATTTTAAACTGCTTGCGGAAATACAAATTGAACAAAATAGATATAAAGCCGCTAAAAAAACTTCAAATAAAGGACTCATCATAGCGAAAAGGCTTGCCAGTCCAAGCATACTTATTAGTGAAATATTATATTTAAAAGGTTTTGCTTTAGAGAGCTTAGGCGATATTAGCCAAGCGACTAAAGAGTATAAAAAAGGCTTGGAAGTTGCTGAGTCACTGCATAATAAAATTCAGATTTCAGCAGGGCTTATTAATTTAGGAGCGATTGCTTATCTCACGGATGATTACAAACGTTCTTTAATTTTACTTAATGATGCCTATAACATTGCTGCACAAACCGATGATGAAGAGCTCAAAGGTACGGTAAACAGTGAACTTGGTATTGTGTATGCTTATTTGCTGCAAGAAGAACAGTCAATGGCCTTTTATCAGCAGTCATATTCACACTTTAAAAAGGCAGGTATGTTATTAGCGGCACATAACAGCTTAAATAATATTGCTATTAATCATAATATTAATGAAGACTACCAGCTGGCGATAGATGTTTTTAAAACCATCATTAACGAGTCAAATAAAGACAGTCCAAGTGATAGTATGTATAGCGTTTATTCTGGCATGGCTTGGGCACACCTAAAGAAAGAAGACAGTAATGTTGAAGCGGCTTACCAATACTCATTGATGGCGAAGCAGTACCTGCAATCAACCGAGAAGATGGATGTGCATTTGCAGTTTTATTTTGATGAGGCTTATATCCTTTATAAACTTGATCGTTTTGATGAAGCCCTGACCAGCATAGCCAAAGTTGAAGACATATTAGCGAATCAGCAACAATTACCGCTAATAAAAAAAGAAATCTATGTCAGTAATCTCAATCTCAAAGCCGCTGTTTTTCATAAACAAGAAAAATTTAAACAAGCTTATGAGCTTAAGTCTAGAGTTATCACCTTAACAGCTAAATTATATGAAAATGAAGATAACCGCTCTATAACTGAAGTTCGTCTCAGGCTTGAAGCGGAGCAGGCCGATAAACAAAATAAGGTCTTACACAATCAACAAATACTCTATGAAAGATATTTAGATGAAGCAAATTTAGAAAATGAAGTGCAGCGCTTATACCTCATTGTCAGTGCACTAATTGCTTTAGCTTTTGCTTGGGTGCTAGTTAAATTGCTGCAAAGTCAACAGAAGCTTAAAGTCGCCTCTAATATTGATCCCCTTACGGGAGTCGCCAATAGACGAAGTTTAATGAAGCAATCTCAACAGGCCTTTAAGCAGGCTCAAGGAAAACCGAGTTATTTAACGATTATGCTGATAGATATTGATCACTTTAAAGACATAAATGACTCTTTAGGTCATATCTCAGGCGATACAATATTAGCAGAGGTTGCTAATATTGGCGCAAAAATGATGCGAAAAAGTGATATGTTTGGTCGCTTTGGTGGTGAGGATTTTATGGTCTGTTTACCAAAAACAACGCTGAAATCGGCATTAGAGGTAAGTGAGCGTATTCGCTGCGGGGTTAATCAACACGTTTGGGCGTTTAATAAGCTTGAAAAAGTCACGGTAAGTATTGGCGTTGCTACTTTTTCAGGTGATGATGACTTAATTAGTTTGATAAAACGAGCAGATGAACAGCTTTATCAAGCTAAAGCATCAGGAAGAAATAAGGTTTGTGGCTAATGAAGATTATAAGTCCAAGCTTGCTAATTATTTTAATAATACCGCTATTGTGGCCACTTTTAAGTCTAGCAAAAGAGCCTCATAGTACCTTGGCCGTTGCAGAGAGCCAAGATAATAAAAATATAAAACTGCATCTACCTGAAGTAAGTTTATTGCCAATAAATGCAAAACTACAGGCTTTAATGGTGCAACTCAGACAAACCAATATAGATAGGCCGCAAGGTGAACTCGTACTTGCACAATTTACTGTTAATAAAGTACCAGCTAATGCCGCAGAGCAATACTTACTGTTAGTAGCGCAGGCGGTATTAACAGACAAGGCTGTAGGTATAGATAACGACGGCACAAAAATCCGCGATATTATTGCACTTCTAGAGCAAGCAGCTAAGTTATCGGAACAAATTTCTGAGCATCAATTACACCAGCCCAACTTTTTACAATTACATTTAATATTAGCCGAAAACTATGCACAACAAAGTCAATTCGATTTAGCTTACCTTGAGAAAAAAGCTTATCTAAAAAAGTACCATAGCTATCGTAAAGAGAAGCGCTTAGCAATGATTGCGTCTTTAGAGCAATCGTTTACGGTAAATGATAAAAAGGCCAGTAATAGCTTGTTGGCAAGTCAAAATATATTAAAAGTTCGTCGTGTTGCTGAAGTACAAAATCAAAATGCCACCAAGCAGTATAATTTCACCATAATTATCAGTACCGCTGTCGTTTTTATGCTGCTTTTTTTTAGGCAGTTGAGAATGCGCAACAAGTTAATTCGATTAACCCGAACAGATGCCTTAACTGGCTTAGCTAATCGCAGTGCTTTGTTTGAACATGGTGAACATATGGTGGCTAGCTTTGCCTCGCAACCTGAAGAGTTATCAGTGTTATTGTTGGACCTAGATCATTTCAAAAGAATTAATGATAATTTTGGTCATCATGCTGGCGATAAAACACTGCAAGTTATCTCACAACTGGTGAACGAAACGATGCGTTCAAGAGATGTATTCTATCGTTTAGGTGGTGAGGAATTCGTCGCGATATTACCTTTTGCCGATATTAATAAAGCGAAAGCAATAGCCATGCGTATTAATGAAAAAATAGCGCAGCATGACTTCTCATCGTTAATTCTACAGAGCAAGGTGACTGTCAGTATTGGTGTGGCAACCATGGCGCCTAATCAATTGACCTTTGAGCAAGTATTGCACTGTGCTGACTTGGCAATGTATCAAGCGAAAGAGCTAGGTCGAAATAGTGTTGTTTGTTATCAAAACATCGCCCAAGCACAAGAAAGACGGGATAATTAACTGTTTTGTTACCTTAGCTATTTTTTATAAGGTCATAATCAGATAAGCTATAACTTTATAAAATAACTAAATTTGTACGATCAGGAAAATCATTTCATGTCAGATGCGCTCGAATATAGCCTTGATGGAGTAGAACAAGTTCCATTAAGGCGGTTTACTGAAGAAGCTTATTTAAACTATTCCATGTACGTTATTATGGATCGCGCCTTGCCACATATTGGTGATGGCTTAAAGCCTGTACAAAGACGCATAGTTTATGCAATGTCAGAGCTTGGTTTATCTGCGACTGCTAAATATAAAAAATCAGCACGTACCGTTGGTGATGTACTAGGTAAATTTCATCCTCACGGTGATAGCGCCTGTTATGAAGCCATGGTGTTAATGGCGCAACCTTTCTCGTATCGCTATCCCTTAGTTGATGGCCAAGGTAACTGGGGCGCACCCGATGATCCTAAATCTTTCGCCGCCATG
>JALJPA010000084.1 GCA_022969215.1 Colwellia sp.
AGTTAACTTCTTTAATATCTTGATGATTTTTTATCTTGATACCCGTCGCCTGTTCAATTTGTTTTATTGCTTGCGCGAGTCGTATTTTTGCCTCGGGTGTGTAGTGAATATAGCGGCTATTTTTAGGTAACATAACGACTTCAACCTTATCGGAAAAACGTTGGAAGTTTTTTACTATACCAATGAAGCTTTCTACTAAAAAGGGTTCAAAATGTAACTCTTCAATGTCAGCAGACCGAATACGACTCAAACGATCATTTTTCATCCTAGCCTCAGTTTGTGCGGCGGCATAATAGCTATCAAATGTTGCTAGCGTCTCGGCAGAACGTTCTTCCGGAATAGTACCAGCACCTCGCCAAGGGTAATACCACTCTTCACCTGAGTAGTTTGGATAGTCTTTTTCGAATGCTTCGTTTAACTCTTTACCTAAACTTCTACGGGCAGTTACCGTTTCTTCATCATCTTTAAAGCGTTGGCCTCTTTGTGGCGGAAATAACTCCCTCGAATAATAGCTAGTGACCATTTCTGCAGAGACATGATTGCGAATATATTTAATATTAAATAAATGAATACCTCGGCTCAGGTCTTGCTGCAATATTTGCCATAACTCGGTATCGTTAGACAACATAGTAATAAATGAATCTAAGGAAAACTTAGCCCCATTCCAACGAGCGGTGGGGGTTTGAAAAGGATTGAATTCAATTAAGGCCAGTTTAAGCTTTCTATCTTGTTCGACAAATTGCTCGGCAATACGCCTAGATAATAAATCTTGGTAGTAAGGATTTAAGCCACCAAAACCAAAGTTGAACGAACTAATGTCTTTACCCATAGCTTTTAAGTCACGATCAAACTTTCGTGGTGAAAAACCAGCGCGGGTCATAGAAGAGCCGTAAAACATCACCAAATCATTAGGCTCAGCTATTATTTGAGGAACCGCAGCTTGTGCCTGTAAGACTCGCCCTAAAATGCCTTGTTTATTGGCACCATTGGCATCGAGCAATAGGCGCACTAAGCCCATGGCTACCATCATGCCCAGTACAATGGCTAAAGTTATTTTAATAAAAACCCGCCTATCTTCGGCTTGGGCTGTGGTTGAGCTGGTGACTTGCTCGGCAGATACCTGCTCAGTAGATGTTTTTTCACCTAAGCTCATTGCTTCATTCATCTCTGCTGATTTCATCTCATTAAAATTGGAAGTAGATAAACTCATTACTTGGTTCTCCTATTAATAAACAAAGGGCTTGGCCTAAAATAATTAACAACCAAAACTGCCAGTTTTTCTTTTCCAATTTATCTGCCGACTTAATGACAAAGTAGTCCATGACATGCATCAGTAATACCCACACCGACGTTAAGATAAATATGCTCCAGGCGTTAGCACCTAACTGATTCGCGCTACCAAAAGTATGTAAATTACCAATAATGGTTATTGCGCTATTGATGTCAGTCGCTCTAAAAAACACCCAACCAATAAGAATTAAATAGAAGGTTACCGCCCATTTTACGAAGCTGACAGCTAAGGTATTGCTGCGATTAAAGCGGCTGAATATCTGCAAGTTAGCAAGGTAATGAGTCAGGGTAATAATCGCGCCATGAAATGCGCCCCAAGCAACAAATGTCCACGCAGCGCCATGCCATAAACCACCTAATAACATGGTTAAAAATACATTGCGGGTACGGTTATTATTCCTATTGCCACCTAAGGAAATGTATAAATAATCTTTTAACCAGCTCGATAATGAAATATGCCATCTACGCCAGAAATCGACCGGCGATTTAGCAAAGTAAGGTACTCTAAAGTTGAGTGGAATATTAAAACCGAGCAAAATCGCTAAGCCGATAGCCATATCGGTATAACCGGAAAAATCACCATAGATTTGCCCGGCAAATGCCAGTACACCGGTCCACATTTCTAAGGTGCTTAATGACTCTTGTGCAGCAAAAGCTTTATCTGCTGGAATAGCGAGAATATCAGCACCAGTTTTTTTGATTAAACCGACAGTAATTAATAAAAAGCCATGTTTTGCTTCCAGCCACTTAGGCATAGATATCGCGTGCATCTGTGGCAATATATGTTTGGCTCTAAGAATAGGGCCGGCAACTAATTGCGGGAAAAAAGACAAGGCGGCGACAAATTCAACTAGGCCTTTTCGTGGTTTCATATCACCACGGTAAACATCTATGGTGTAACTCATACTTTGGAAAGTATAAAAAGAAATACCCACAGGTAGCACCCAAGAAAGGGTGGTAAATGAGGCTTGATAGCCCAGTACTGAAAATAAATCGGCAACAGAGGCTATGGCAAAATCTGCATATTTAAAGGTTGCTAAAATGCCTAAGTTGAGTACCAGTGATAAGGTTAGCCAACGTTTTTTGTTACTTTGACTCGAAGAGTTACCAATGGCTTGAGCAATAAAGTAATCGGCAATACCACTACCCACTAATAACGGAATAAAGCTGTAATTCCAGCCGCCGTAAAAGATCAAGCTACTAACTAACAACAGGTAAACTTTAGGGGTTTGTTTTAAAAAGGCGAAGCCATAAAACAAAATAAAAATGCAAAAGAACCAAAAAAATATCGGAGTATTAAATATCATTGTGACCTCCTATTTTCTGCTCTGCAGCGCGTTTGTTAAGTAATAAATTCATGTTGTACTCTTTTTTAAAGACGAGTCTATCGAGCCTAAGGCCTAACATTTTTAAAATGATTAGCGTGGATTAGGAAGAGTACGTAGCTCGTCTTTACGTTAAATGGTTATGTGGCTTTGAGTTCTATCGTCTCAATTTATATGAAGTGACTTCGGGCAATGTGGTTAGCATTGTTATGGATAACTTATTCAATGGCACCGTTTTCAATAAGGTAGCTAGTTATTTCGCTGTTACTTGACATGTTTAGTGGTGAACGTATTTTAAGACCGTCAGATAAACCTGTTTTTACCGACAAGTTAACATCTGCACCTTGGCTTACCAGTAACTGAGTCATTTCAAAATAGCCTCTTCTAGTGGCATTAATTAAAGGGGTTTCATCACCTCTTACTATGCCATTTATATCTGCGTCATTATCAATAAGTAATTGCGCTAGGGCGATATTGTTAGTCATGGCTGCGGTAATTAATGGGTTACCATCACCCCGTGATGATTGGTTAACATTGGCGCCTAAATCAATTAGTGCTTGCACCATTTGACGATTATCTTGTTTGACGGCAATAATTAACGCTGTGCCATCACCAATCGCTGGCGTATTAATATCAACACCTTGGTTTTGCATTTGCTCAATGGTGGCAATATCATTTTGCATTACCGCAGCAATCAATTGCTCACCTTGTGCAGATGGCAGTAATGAATAATGTTGAGCATTTTGTCGTGTATCACTGATGCTAATTTTTGGTACAAATGCCTGTGAAACTTTAATCGTCAGTACTGATAAACCTAGGCAGACAGCAATAATTGTTAACATGCTTGGCGTTTTCAGTTTTTTACTTTTAAGTACAGTGCTAATACGATTGTTCAATTCTTTCTTCTGGCTAAATAATCCCATGGCTAATACGCTCCGTTGTTGGGTAATCATTAATTTTGCACAATCGATCAGTGATTGGGCATATTGTTTATTGTTGTTCAGTTGTTTAACCGCTCGTAAATCACAAGCTAATTCTCTATCGATATGAATTTTGTTATTGAGTAAGCGAATCACCGGGCTCCACCAAAACACCACGGCAATAAACTCTTGAAAATGGCTAAACCAAATGTCATTACGCTGAATATGAGCAAGTTCGTGCAACACTATCGGCGCTAATTGTTCGCTGCTTAATTGCTGCATCATGTTTTCAGGTAAAATGATTCTAGGGCTAGTTAAACCCACCACCATAGGGGAGTTAATTTGGCTAGCGCTGAAAATTTTAATATCAGTCTTATACACGAGTTTTTGGATGCTTTTTTTCTCAACGGGCTTGCTCATTTTGATTAATGTTCGAGTCCGTAAAAATGAACCGAAAACCATCAGGCTGCGCCATAAGCTGCCGATAAACCAAACCACAACAAGTGCCGTTAATATTTCACTAAATTGAAAAATAATTTCACTGGGCATGTGCCATAAGGCTTGCTCCGGCAACGGCATAACAACGTTTTCTAAGTTCGGTTGAGCTGGACTTGCATCAATCACTGTATTTACTTTGGTCGATGTCGGCTTGGCTGTAATAGGTAATGCTGACGTGGTTGAAAGTAATGTTATTGGCACTAACGTTGAGGTGATAAAGGCAGTCATTAATACCCAACTACGCATTTCTGCACTGGTTTTTAGTACCTTACCTAGCACTAAAAGAATCAGTATCAGCAAGCCACCAATAACAATATGGTGTAATGCTAATGTGGTTAACAATGTGTATTGAGCAATCATAGTGAAATACCTTTATCTTTTATTTTCTATCTTTATTTTTTACTTTTTATCTAGAGCGAAAAGTCTCAATGCAGCTAATCGTCGGCGCGATCAATTTGTTTTTGCAATGCCGCTAAATCATCCAATTCAATATCTGTTTCTTCCATTAAATGTTGCGCAAGTACTTCGGGTGAACCACCAAAGAACTTATTGAGCAGAGAAGTCAGTGCGCCTTTTCGGGCATCTTTCTGGGTGATTTTAGGGGTATAAATAAAAGCCTTACCTTCCTTGTGAAAGTCGGCGTAACCTTTATCTGCTAAAATTTTACACATGGTTTGTACTGTGGTGTACGCCGTGGTTTTTTCTTCACTGAGTATATCGGCGATTTCTCTAACTGAGGCTTGTTTCTTCTGCCAAAGAATTTGCATAATGCTTTGTTCACTGTCAGTGAGTTGGGTTGATTTTTTACGAGCCATTTTTCTTCCTACTAATTAATTAGTTTTAAATACTATAGCGGCTGGTTAATTTTTTATCAACTAATTAATTAGTTTTTAAAGTTTTATGAGTGAAATGGTAGAAATAAAGGTGTGAGGAAATAGTTATTAGTGAGCTGAAAAGCTAGCTGATAGGCAATTTTAAGATAGCAGGGCTAAAGGCAATACAATAACAATGTATGAAAATAGATATATACCCAGCCATCTCAAAATACAGGATTTAGACGTCCTGATACGAGCTTTTTTAGTGTAGATAAAGTCTGGCGTGGGCATTGGGAAAGTTAGCCTTCGGTGGCTCTTTAGATCTTCTGAACGCTAAAGTAGAGTATTTTATAAATACGTTTTTTCAGCCTTAGTTACCTTCTCCAAATAATGACGAGACTCGGCTTTGGGGTGTTTCTTGGTTAGTAAATAATAAACATCTTTAGATGACTTAGTATTGAGTATTTTCATCGCCGTTTTACGATTCCTATGAAAGGTTTTTAATACATTTCCGGCGCCGCCATTGTAAGCCGAAATAATTGAATAATGGCGACTGGTTGTATTTGTCACGTCTTTCAAATAATTGTTATTGAGAATGTATAAATAGGCTGAGCCAATATCAATATTAAACGCCGGATCAAATAGTTGCTGTTTGGTTGGTATGCCATTTTTATTTTTTATACGTTGAAAAACATCGGCTCCGGCTGTTGTAGGCACTACCTGCATTAAGCCGTAGGCATTCGCTGTACTTACAGCAAATGGGTTAAAGCTGCTTTCGGTTTCAATTATGCCGTATATCAGTTGTGGTGATATTTGATAACGTTTAGCCGCTGCAAGTACATATTTACTGTATTTTTGTTCGCGTAAATGTTGATGCTTTTCAACCATCTTAATTTTAACAGCATAAATTTGTTTTTCATTTTTACTGTATTTCTGTAGGTTGAATTCGGTTAAGTGGTTGGCGAATCGATTGGCGCGCCATTGATATGCAATGGGTTTATTGTCGCGGTCAACCACCTGTTGGTACAAATAAGGTTTGCCTGATAGTTGTGGTGCGTCGCTTGAAAATATGTCCGTTTTTCGAGGGTCGGATGTCGATAATAAGGTAGTGATTATGGCATTTTGTAAGTTTTCCAACGTTTTAACTTGCGATTTATCCGCTAACGTTTCGATTAAAATTATGCCTTTTTCAAAATCTACAATTGCCCGTGCTTTGTAGTTGTTAGTGTATTTAACCAGCTTTTTATTATTAGGGATTTGCGGATTATCTTCGCCCCACACATCGTGGATGTGTTTACTTAATTCATCGAGCAAAGACTTGATGTTATGGATATCTTGTTGAACAAGCTTATTAGTTTTAACTGCTTGATCAGCAATAGTAATGAGATCAGTGTCGCCAGAGTTTATTTGCTCAATTAAGGTTTCAGCACTACGGAGTGATGCGAGATTTGGGGTACTTTTACAACTGGTTAAACTAATAATAATAAGTAACAACAGCACTTTTTGAAACATTGAACGACGACCTTTAATTTATTCACTACTCATACAGCATTGTATAGATTCATCGGTAAATAATACAAGCATGGTAACAGTATAAAGTTAATTTTTTTCAGTGTCAGAGCTGTAACTAGTAACGATGAGATTGGTTAAGGTTTAATTATTTATAGACCAAGGGCAAAGTAATGGTCGCAATTGCACCAGTAGAATTAGCTTTGTCGTTCACATCAGCTATGCCCGTTAAGTCAGTGCGATTGGTCAAAGTCAGTTCACCTTGATGATTCGATATTATTTGTCTGCTTAGCGCTAAGCCAATGCCTGAACCAGTCTCTTTAGTGGTATAAAATGGCACAAATAAATTAGCGCTATTAGCTATACCACAGCCTTGATCTAATACTTTGATGATTACCTGCTGAGTAGTTTTGAAAACCTGAACTTCGATATCCTTGTTTACCTCTGACTCTTGAGCTAAGTCTTTACCTGGCTTAGCTTTTGAAAGCTGCGCTTCTTTGCCATTTTTTATCAGGTTGAGTAACACTTGCTCCAGTTGGCCTTTATCGGCTTTGATCATTAATGGGCTAGAGAGGTTAATGGTTACTTGTTGCACTAAGCGGGCGACTCCTTGTAACAGTTCCGCTAAATCGAACTGCTGATAAGTAGGCGAGGGCAGTTTGGCTAAATCTGAATAACTATCAATAAAAGCTAAGAGGTTATTGCTGCGGCTATCAATAATTTTAATCGCTTGTTGGTATTGCTCAGGGCTGAGGTCTGGCATTTCCAACAAGTTTTGGCTCAATGCTGAAATAGGTGTTAAAGAATTACGTACTTCATGGTTGAGAATACGGATAATATTTTGCCAAGCTTGCTGCTCGTTTTTTTGTAACTCTTGGCTAATATTATTGAGCATTAGTAGCTGATAATTATTGTTATTTTCTTTGAATTCACTTTGTCTTATTTGCCATTTCTTCTGCGTGCTCTGAGTATTCGACTCATTATTTTCATCGAAAGCCCAAAAACCATCAACTTTTATTAGCCCTAGTTTTTGTGCTGGCTTTTGTTTTAATGTTTGCCAAGGCACTGAGAATAATTGGCTTACCGCAGGGTTGGCATGTTGTAGTTGATCGTTTTTATCTAAAATCAATACCGGTGATTCTAGCTGCTCAATTAAACCATACAGCAAAAACATTTGTTGGTCATAACGACTCTTACTTACTTGCAAACTTTGACTGAGACTGGATAGTTCATTAAATAATTTAGCCACTATGCCCTGACTAAAAGGTGATTTAGCCCTAAGACTGTAATCTTCCATTTTTAGTGCTTCTGTTAAGCTGGTTAAACTATAAAATGGCGTAATAACCAAACGATAGAGCGCTACCACTATACAAGTGTAAACAATGGCAAGTGATAAGCCGATGGTTGACCAGCCAAGTAAGTTGAAATCAAAGCTAATGCCCATGGCAATAAACATCATAAAGGTTGGCAATAAACTGGCGATAATAAGCCAGCCAAAACGGCGCTCTAGGCTAACGCCAATATTTGCACTAACACTTGGAATCAATTTGTTATTTCTCTAATTTTCGAGTCTAAATAAAGAAGAATTTTTAATTAACATATTCAAAACTAACCTTTAGTGTCAATTTGGTATTTCTCTAATCTGCGGTAAATAGCATTCTTGCCTAATCCCAATAACTCACCGGCTTCAATTACTTTACCTTGGGTTTTTTGCAGCGCTTGTTTGATTAGCGTTTGCTCTGCTTCATCGATAGTCATAAACGGCAGCTCGCCATTACTTGTATTAGCGCCATTATTGCCTAACGCCAGTTGATCAGTTAAACCGGTGATTTCTAATTCATTGCTATCACTTAATAACACCGCACGTTCAATGACATGGCTAAGCTCACGAATATTACCCGGCCAGTCATAGTGACATAAGGCTTTTTTTGCTTGTTCTGATAGTGTTAAACCCTGCTTGTTATATTTCTGACTCTTCTGAGCTAAAAAGTGCTCAGCTAACGGTAAGATGTCTTCTTTTCTTTTTCGCAGTGGTGGAATATCAAGCACGATAGTATTGATGCGATAATATAAGTCTTGGCGAAAATCACCTTGGGCAATGGCTTGTTGAAAGTCGATATTACTGGCGGCAATTAACCTGACTTCAGCCTGTAAGGTTTTACTTGAGCCAACGGGTTCAAATTCGCCTGACTCAAGTACACGTAGTAATTTAGGCTGTAAATTCAGCGGAATTGTGCCAATTTCATCGAGAAATAAACTGCCTGATTGTGCGGCTTCAAAACGACCCATACGATCTTTTTTTGCATCGGTAAAAGCGCCTTTGGTATGACCAAATAGCTCACTTTCAAACAGAGTTTCAGGAATGGCGCCCATATTCACGGTGACATAACTTTCATTGCTGCGCGCCGAATGCTGATGAATAAAATTTGCCAACATACTTTTACCCGTACCATTTTCACCGGTAATTAAAATTGGCGTATCAGTTACCGCTAGCTTTTTAGCTTGAGTAAGTACTAACTGCATGGCAGCAGATTCACCAAGCATAAATACATCGTTGCTTGGACGCTGTGCTTTTAGGCGCTTGTTTTCTAATTGCACTGAGCCTAATTGAAATTGCTGTTCAATTATTCGTACCAAACGCTGGTTTTTCCACGGCTTTTCAATAAAGTCTTTTGCGCCAAGCTTGATTGCCTCAACGGCAATCTCGACGGTAGACCAAGCTGTCATGACAATAACCGGAAAATGGTAATTTTTGTCTTTTAAGGTTTTCAGCATATCCAAGCCTTCCTTACCGGAGGTAGTATCGTACTGAAAATTCATATCGAGCAGCATTAAATCTACCTGCTGCTCAGCGATAACGTCAAGTGCGTGCAGAGGAGACTCGGCTTCAATGACATTAAAGCCGTAGTTTTCTAAAATAAATTTAGCAGAGAGTCGTAAGTCACTTTGATCATCTACAACAATTATTGTTTTTTTCATTTTGTCCTTTCTTACATGAGACTTATATAATTTTTATTATTGTTAACTATTCTACTATCGTCACCCCCGAAGTGTTTCATCGGGAGTCTAGTGTTTCAAGCCGTTACTGTGTCCCATAGCCGGGCTATTCGTTTCGCAGTGCCTTAATTGGATCGCTGGCAATGATCTTTTTAGCCGGGAAGTAACAAGCCCCTAGTGCGATAACAACTAATGCCAGTAGGCAGCTTGATATCATCAACCAGTCAAAACTCAACCATTGGTTAATATGCTGTTGGGCCCAACTATAAAGTATCACGGCTAACAGCAGACTTAAGGCAAAACCTGCCGCAATTGGCGCAAATGACTCAGCAATAAACTCAACTAAAATACGTTTACTCTTCGCGCCCAAAGACATGCGTATGCCTAATTCATAACGGCGCATTTGACTGTTGTAGCTAATAACACCATAAATGCCAACCGCAGCCAAGAGTAAAGCAAAAATACCTAAAACTAAACTTAGCCATAAAGTGAGTTTTTTCTGGTAAACCAATTGCTCATGTATGTCTGAAATTGAAGTGAATTGCCATACTTTTATCTCAGGAAAATGCTTTTCAAGTAAGTTAATAATCTGTGTTTTAGCTAGAATATTGTCCTCTTGCATTCTGATAATGAAATTGGTGCGATAACCTGAAAAGTACATCATCGCCCCCTGAGTTTTTTCATGGTTATAGGGATTATAAACATCGCCTACTACGCCAGTTACAGTCCAGCTATCTCCACCTTCAGAGTAAACTATCTTGCCAATAATATCTTCAAGGTTACCTTTACCATCGCCCATGCCAGCAATCACTTTTGTCGCTGCAGTTTTACTTAAAATAATGGTGTCAGTATCGTCTATGACATCTTGTTGATTATAACCGCGTCCAGCAAGCACTTTTAAACCAACCGTTTTGAAGTAATTGTCATCAATGAATACAAAAGAGAAATGACCTAACTTAACGTTATCGTTATTAAAAATTCCGGTGTTGTTACTGCCACGTCTGATAGGTGGGTTATTAGCAGCTGATATGTTTGCAACGCCATCCATTTTCTGCAGTTGTGCAAGTAAATCGCGAGAAAGTTGCCTTTTACTCTCTTTTTCTGGATAGCCTCCACCAATATCTAATTTCAGATTGTATAGGTTTTCATCATCAAAACCGAGTGGATGATTCAATACTTTTACAGCATTGCTCATCACTAAGCTTGTCACTAATAACAGTAGCGTTGCTAAACAAATTTGACTGGCAACGAGAGCATTACGCACTTTAGCGTTAACTTGTGCGCCAGTACCTTTACCGCTTGATTGCAGTTGTGAAATTAACTGCTTATGGTTAATCAGTTTTAAGGTAATAACGGAAAAAATTAGTGACAAGGTTAATGTTAATACACCAGCAAAGGCGATGGCGGTTAAATCTAAGGACAGTTCATTTAGGCGTGGTAGAGCGTGACTGGCTACACTGCGTAATAACTCGATGCTCCAGCCGGCAATAACCAAACCGATGACCATTGACGCGACACATAACAATAAGCTTTCTAACCAAATAGTAAAAAATAAATGTTTAAGTTTTGCCCCTAATGTTGCTTGTATAACTAATGCACGTTGTCTTTGCGCTGCTCTTGAAAAGAATAAGTTAACAATATTGGCACAAGCAATTAACAGTAATACCCCTGCACCGAGTAATACCAACAAACCTATGTATTTATTATCACCTATGATAGCTACTTGAAAATCTTGAAATTGAGCAACGATTGCCTGATGTTTGGCTTTACCAACACGAGAATTTTGTTGAAACATCGGGTCAACTAGGGCATTAAACTCGGCAGTTACTTGTGCAATTGACGTTGTCGGTGCAAGCTTTCCTATGGCAGATGTTTGACTGTAGACATAGTTCCAGCTTTCCTCATCTTGGCCATGAAAATCCCATGGTAACCAAACTTGTGAGTTAGCATCGTCAGCAAAGTTAGCGGGCTCTGCAAAGCTCGCTGCGACTACACCAACCACTTTATATTGCTGTTCACCTAAGGTAATACTTTGACCAACAATATTGGTATCTTTACCATATTGTGTACGCCATAATTGTTCACTAATTAAGGCGCTGGCTTTATTTTTATCAATATTTTCTTGTTCGGTAAAACCGCGGCCAATAACAACAGGTACACCAAGCAGGTCAAAATATTCAGGAGTAACGTAACTGATCTCAGTTAACGGGTGATCGCGTAAGCTTGCCAATATTGCGTTGTCTCGAAAAACCATTGCCATGCTATCTAAGCTTTTTTGCTTTTGATACATTAACTTTTGCGCAACAAAAAATTGTGAGCCAGAAAACTTTCTGTCACCTTCTTGTAACTCTTGTTCCATTAATATTAAGTTCTGCGCATCAGGATAAGGCAGCGCTTTAAACATTAAGAGGTGGTTAAGGCTAAAAGCTGCTAATAAAACACCTAAGGTGAGTGATAGCGTAAATACTGTTGTTAAGACAAAACCAGGTACTCGAGATAAGCTAGCAGCAGTGGTTTTAATTTCACTGATTAATGAGCTCATACAGCCTCCTGCAATGTATTATCTACTGAAGAATCTAAAGTCTTATTTAAAGAAAGGCTGTCTAAAATAATACCGTCTAATAAATTCAATTTGATTTTAGCGTGATCGGCATATCTTGGATCATGAGTAACCATGCAAATAGTGGTGCCTTCTTTATTTAAGTTATCTAATAAAGCCATCACTAAATCACCATTTTTAGAGTCTAGGTTACCGGTAGGCTCATCTACTAATAAAATGCTGGGTTTACCAACTAATGCGCGGGCGATAGCAATACGCTGTTGCTGACCACCAGAAAGTTGGTTTGGTTTATGTGTACATCTGTGCTGCATTTCTACTTTCTCTAAACTATCCATCACTTGTTCATGCACGACTTTCGCTGATAACTTTGGCTCGCGATATTTAAGTGGTAAGGCGACATTGTCATAAACACTGATTTCATCAATTAAGTTAAACGCTTGAAAAATGAAGCCAATATGTAAATTCCTAATTTCAGCTCTATCGTCCGCGGTTAAATTAGCCACTTGCTGGCCTTTGATTAAGTAACTGCCATTGGTTGGGGTATCTAATAAACCTAAAATTGATAACAGTGTTGATTTACCACAGCCTGACGGGCCAGATATCGAAATGTAATCACCCTCATATATCGCCATGTTAATGTCGCGTAGTGCATGGGTTTCCATATCTATTTTAGAGTAAACTTTTTGGATGTTTTTAAGTTCGATAAGTGCTTTTTTAGTTATGTGTTTGGTCATAATTTAGTCCTTTTAAATCAGTTATTACTAATCAGTTATTGTTAGGGTGTGGTTTGACAGCCAGCTAGAAGTATCTGAAACAATAAATTGTTCACCTTCGCTAGCACCAGAGAGTAATTCGATGTTATTACCAATAACGCGACCAAACTTCATGGTGCGTAATGTTGCGGTTTGTTGGCTGGCAAGTAAAGTAAAAACCTGCGAACTTGAGTTAGCTTTTACGCCAACAGGATGTTTTACATAGAGAGCATCGTTTAATATGCCGATTTCAATTTTCCCTTCTACTTTCAACTCAGGTCGAGCATTTACTGGCAGGGCACCGGTGATATCAATATCGATAATCACGCTGCCGTTGGTGATAACTGGGTCAATGCGATTGACCACTCCCCTAACCAATGCGCTGCGGGTATTTATTTCGGCTTGATGGCCAATGGCAATATGTTGAGCATCTCGCTCCGGAATTTTTAGTTGCGCAATCATGGTCTTATTACTGGCGACCAGTGCTAGTTGTTCTCCTGCGGTAACGCTTTGCCCTAAGGTAACCGGCATAGATTGCAATACTCCTTCAATATCCGCGTGAATTACTAAACCCGCTTGTAACGATTTTTTTAACGCTAAGTTGGCATCAAGCTGTTTAGCAAACTGTGCTTGCACGGCAATTTTTTCTAGGTGAGCGTTTTTCAAATGAGCCAATCTTTGTTGCTCTATAGTGAGTTGCTCTGCCAATTGCATTGCCGCTAGTTTGGAGCGTTTAAAATCGATTGATGACACTATGCCTTTTTTTGCTAAGCTAGCTTGCGCTTCTACTTTTAGCTCTGCTGCGGCTAGGTTCGCTTTTATTTGTACCAAAATGGCTTGGTGCGCTAAGTAGTCACTTTTTTGATTAATGATTAGTTCACGCAAGCTGGCGTGATGGCGAGCCAGCTCCATTTCTGCATTGTTCACTTGCAGTAATAAATCAGGATTATTTAACTTCATAATGATGGTATCGGGCGTTACTTGTGTACCCGGTAATACTAGAATCTCTTCTATCGTGGCTCTTGTTGGCGCGGTTAATAAACGTTTATGTTTAGAAATTAATTTACCAAAGCCTGAAACCGTAAAAGGCAAATCACTTTTTTGCACCGCTGCTACTCTTAATTCACTGCGTGCCACAGTGCTATCTGAACTGGGTTGATTGAATTGCCAAGCGGTAAATATGAGCGCGCCAGCGATAAATACGGAACGTTTAACCCATGAGTTTTTTTTCACTGGTGTGGCTTTTTTTATATCCATGCTTATTGTTTCCATGATAGTTCCTAGCTGATAGCGATAATTTCATTTAACTTAATCTCTATAGAGCGAATAGTGTGCCAAATAGTTAAGGTTATGATTTAAATGTGGATTATTGTTTTTTGTGATGTTGTAGGGATTTAGCCCTTACCGAAACAGGGAAGGGTTTCTGAAAAACGTGAAAAGTGGATTGAGAATCTCACAGCTAGTTTTTAGTGGTTGAAGTTAGGCTGTTCTTGATATGCATCAGTGGCATGTATTAGCAGGAGTTTAGCGCTGACAATTACGGATACATCTTTATAGTTAGCATTAATTGGAAAATATGGGATATTGAGGTGGGCAAATTTATAAAAGAAGCTTTATTGGAAGGTTTTGGTCAGGTTTTTTAGGAGATTAAAGTAGTCATGTCAGCAGTAGATAACAAAAAGTTTGCCAATATGTTATTAAGCCATATTGAACTATATGTACAAGATATTACCTTGATGGAAAGCTTTTATACACAAAGTTTAGGCTTTGTGGTTACTGATAGAGGCCAAGGGGAAAATGCGATGGTTTTCTTAAGCCGTAGTCCAAAAGAGCATCATCAAATTGTTTTAAACCCAAGACAATCTCATCGCCTCATTGAAAGTCCTATTGATCATATCTCTTTTAGGGTTGAGTCAATTAGTGACTTAAGAGGCTTTAATTCACTCTTAACCGCAAGCCCAGGAATTAGTGTACAGGCTGTTTCTCACGGCTCAGCTTGGTCCGTTTACTTTAGAGATCCCGAAGGAAACCGATTTGAAATTTTTACCGATACACCATGGTATGTTAATCAGCCTTGTAAGTTTGCAATTAATTTGGATGAGTCAGATGGGCAATTACTGCAATCAACCAAAGCCAAAATAAAAGATATGGCTGGCTTTTCTGATGTAGAAAAGTGGCAAGCGTCACATCGAAATAGGCTAATGAAATAACCTAACGAATATAAAAAATATTACGAGCAAATAATAAAGCTAAAGCCCAAGGAATTACCGTGAAACTAACCGGAACAAGAATAGAACTATCTCCCTTTGATCATTCAGATAAAGATCTTTTTATTGAATTATCTATGTCTGCTCAAATGATGGAGCATGTTTATACACCTTTTACTTTTGAAGAAGCAAAGACCGCTTTTGAGGCTAAATCACAGCCTTGGACGGCAACTAGTGACAGTTGGTTTACTTTGGGCATAACCGAAATATCAACCCGTGAAAAGCTGGGTAGTATCGGTGTTAAAATAGTTAATCATGAGGCCAAGATTGGTGAAGTAGGTTTTATGATGAAACCAAGTGTCCAAGGTAAAGGTTTTGCCTCAGAAGCTTTAAGCCTGCTGAAAGATTACGCCCTCACCGAACTAAAACTAAATAAGCTAACGGCAATTTGCTCTGTTAACAATATCGGTTCATATAAGCTGTTAGAGAAGTTAGGTTTTTCCCGTGAAGGCTGCTTACGTGAAAACACGCTGATCAATAATGAATTGGTTGATGATTATCTTTACGGACTATGTTTATAGAGATGTTTTTAACCTAGCTAAATAATAAAGTTGGCAAGTAGTTTGATTAACATACGAGCCAACAATATTGCAGCAAGCCTTTACCGTAAAAGCTTGTGACTAAATTTTAAATAGTTGATGTAACAGAACTATTATCTACAACATTTGTTAAATTTTCTCTATGATGAACACTAGTAAAATCTATTACTGGTCCTGCAGGAATCACCCTTGTTGGGTTAATGGTTTCGTGGCTGCCATAATAATGCGCCTTGATGTAATCCATAGCGACGGTGTCAGCGATGCCTTCTACTTGATATAAGTCGCGTAAATATCCCCAGATGTTTGGATAATCTACAATGCGGCGTAAGTTACATTTAAAATGCCCCACATAAACAGCATCGAAGCGCACTAGAGTGGTAAATAAACGCCAATCTGCTTCGGTAATAGTATCACCGGTGAGATAACGACGTTTAGCTAAACGCGTTTCAATGGTATCAAGAGCATCAAATACCTCAACTACAGCTTCGTCATAAGCTTCTTGCGTAGTGGCAAAACCAGCCCGGTAAACACCGTTATTGATGGTTGGGTAAATAAAGTCATTCAGCTCATCAATTTCAGCCAATAATTCTGGCGGTGAAAAGTCACCTGGCAGTGCACCTATTTGATCAAAGGCAGAGTTAAACATGCGAATGATTTCAGGCGATTCGTTACTCACTATAGTGTTGGTTTTTTTATCCCATAAAATAGGCACAGTCACTCGGCCGGTATAGTCTGCTTGTGCCGCGGTATAAATTTCATGGGCATTAGTGGCATTAAAAATAGGGTCGGCAATAACGCCTTCACCTGGTGCAAAAGTCCAGCCTTCATCACCCATAAAAGCATTGACCACCGACATTGAAATCATTTCTTCTAAGCCCTTGAGCTTACGATAAATGATGGTGCGATGTGCCCAAGGGCATGCTAACGATACATACAGGTGATAGCGATTGGCTTCTGCTTTGAAGCCGCCTACGCCAGAAGGACCTGCGCTACCATCTGCTGTTATCCAATTACGAAAGCTAGGGGCTTTACGCTCAAAGCGGCCGCCCGATGATTTAGTGTCGTACCATTGATTTTGCCATTTACCGTCTACTAATAATCCCATGTTATTACTCCAAATATAATTGTGAAATATTGTCTTGAAAATGTCTTAAAAATTGTAATGCTTGTTTAGCTTAAAATGATTTAATTAAAATAACCCGCGCTGATAATCTACAAAGGCTTGTTGTATTTCTGCCTCAGTATTCATCACAAATGGGCCGCCTCGGGCGACAGGCTCGTTTAAAGGTTTACCGGCGATTAATAAAAATCGACTGCCTTGTTTAGTTGCTGTTACCTTAACTTGCTCGCCATCACTGAGTATACCTAAGGTTTTGGCCAACAAAGTTTGTGGGTCGTTACTAGTAATAATGTCCTGACTTTCATTATCACCTTCAATAATTACTTCCCCCTCAAGTAGATAAATAAAAGCGTTATGACCCTGAGTTATTGCTTGGCTAAAGCTGCTGCCAGCAGGCAAACTAATATCCATATAGGTTGGAAAAACGTAATCGTTTATTACTGGACCGATAGTTCCGAGGTCGGTTTTACCGGCAATGACTTTAATACTTCCGCCCCCCGCTAAGTGTTCAACGGCGATAGTGTCAGGCGCATATTCTTGATAACGCGGCGCTGTCATTTTGGCTGAGCGTGGTAGGTTGACCCACAATTGAAAACCTTGCAGTAAACCGTCTTCTTGCTCAGGCATTTCAGAGTGCAATATACCGCGACCTGCCGTCATCCATTGCACACCGCCCGGTTCAATAATACCTTCATTACCAGCATTATCTTTATGACGCATTTTTCCGTTGAGTAAATAAGTCACCGTTTCAATACCACGATGTGGATGCTCAGGGAATCCACCAATGTAATCTTGTGCTTGGTCGCTGGCAAAGCAATCGAGTAATAAAAACGGGTCAAGCATGTTTAGCTGCGGCGAACCAATAATACGGGTTAACTTAACACCATCACCGTCAGCGGTATCTATGCCGAAAAATATTTTGATCAGTGTTCTGGCTTTCATCTGTAACTCCATTTCTTACCGTAAGTTATAAAGGGTGG